>JAGQPK010000661.1 GCA_020426755.1 Planctomycetales bacterium | reverse complement strand
AAGACGTTCGATGATAACGTCGACTGCCTGCGCGATGTCTGCGTTCGCCATGCAGTGGCTGGGGACTTCGGCGTACGCAGAAGGTTCAAAAAGTGGCCAACAGACCGCGCGAGCTCCGCATGCAGCTCCGCGGGCACAGCGGATGATCTGGCTTTTTCTGCATGGCGGCCCGAGTCATGTTGATCTATGGGATCCGAAACCCGATCTCATTCGCTATGCGGGGCAGCCGCTCCCAGATAGTCTGCGCAATGTGATGACTCGGCGCAAAGTTGCTCACAATCCGCTGATGGCGCCCGTGAGACCCTTTCGGCGTTGCGGCCAAGCGGGAATTGAATTCAGTACGTTGCTGCCCGAGACTTCGCAACTTGTTGATGAGATGTGTGTGGTTCGGTCGCTGCATGGCGACAGCGTGAATCATCCTCAGTCGGTCTATCAGATGAATACGGGCAGTATTCTGATGGGGCATGCCAGTTTCGGTAGCTGGCTTGCATATGGTCTGGGTTCGGAAAATGCCGACCTACCGGCGTTCATTGTGCTGCCGGATCCGGAAGGCGGCATCAAAGGCGGACCGCCCGCATGGGGCAGCGGATATCTGCCCGCGCAATATCAGGGCACACCATTTCGTCCTGGTGCCGCACCCATACTAAACCTGCAGCCGCAGCCGGCTGTCTCTTCCCGCCGACAACGCGAGATTCTCGATTTGATCGACAGATCGAATCGGGAACATCTTGCGCTGCGGGCTGGGGACTCACAACTAGAGGCTCGCCGTCGTGCCTATGAGCTTGCGTTTCGGATGCAAGCCGCAGCGCCCGAGTTGGTCGACTTGTCCGACGAAACAGCTGAAACCCAATCTCTGTACGGACTGGATGACGCGCGCACGCGCGAGTTCGGCACTCGCTGCTTGCTGGCCCGGCGGATGGTGGAACGGGGCGTGCGTTTTGTGCAACTCTATTCCGGCGGCACAAATGGCTGGGACGCGCATGAAGACGTCCTGCAAAACCACAGTGAATATTGCCAACGGACGGACAAGCCAATCGCCGGTCTGTTGCGGGACTTGCGGCGTCGCGGGCTGCTCGATGATACGCTGGTGGTCTGTTGCGGCGAGTTCGGACGCATGCCAATGAGTGAAAAAGGCAAAGGTCGCGATCACAATCCGTGGGGCTATTCCGGTTGGTTAGCAGGTGCAGGTGTACGACGTGGCAGGGTCTATGGCGCGACGGATGAACTGGGATTGCGGGCCGTTCAGGATCCCGTGCACGTGCACGAGTTTCACGCCACGCTGCTTCACCTAATGGGACTCGATCATCGTGAACTAACCTTCGATCTCCATGGACTTGCCGAGCGTTTGACTGGGCCCGTTGAAGTCGATGTGGTGACGGGGATCCTGTCATGAAGCCGGCATTTAGCCTGATTCTGATCGCCGTGCTCGTTGCAATGTCGGCGCCCGCGTGCGGCTCGCAACCAGCTGAACCCACCGAGTCTCCGATTTCCGACGTCGACCGCGAGAACTGGGCATTTCGTTCTTTGCAGCGGCCGCACGTTCCGCAGCGCCACGGCGACAGTCGTGCCGTGAATGTCGTCGATCGCTTTATTGAAGCGGAGTTGCAAACGCGGCAGCTAGAGTTTGCTCCCGAGGCGGATCGACGCACGTTGCTGCGTCGTCTGACACTTGATCTGTGGGGACTGCCACCCACGCGCGAGGAAATCATCGCGTTCGAATGTGACGGACGGTCCGATGCATACGAGCAAGTCGTGGAGCGGCTGCTGAGTTCTCCACGCTACGGTGAACACACGGCGCAAGCCTGGCTGGATCTGGCCCGTTTCGCTGAGACGGATGGCTTCGAGCACGATCAGGTACGGCCTGTTGCCTATCGGTATCGAGACTGGGTGATCGCTGCGTTCAATAGCGACATGCCGTATGATCGCTTCGTTCAGCTCCAGCTGGCCGGTGATCTCATTGAACCGGATGCCCAGGGTACTCACATTGCCACGGCGTTTTGTGTGAGCGGTCCAGATATGCCGGACCTCAATTCGCAACAAGAACGTAAGCATCGCTTGTTGAACGAAATGACTGGCACGATCGGTTCGGTGCTGCTCGGCTTGACCATCGGTTGTGCCGAGTGTCATGACCACAAGTATGACTCTATCAGCCAAGCCGACTTTTATCGGCTCCGTGCGTTCTTTACAACGTCGCTGCACGTTGACGCGAACAAACCGGTGACGACGTTGCGTCTGAATGATAATGATGATGGTAAAGCCTTCAACTACCTAATGATTCGGGGTGATTGGCAACGCCCGGGAAACGCGGTGAACCCAGGTTTTGTGCGTGTTGCCAACCTTTCGCAACGGCAGCCGAATCCTGCCGAATCCCGCTTGGCCCGTCGCGAGCTGGCTGAGTGGATGACGGATGCCGATGCCAACCCCTTGGCAGTACGTGTGATTGTCAATCGTGTGTGGCAATCGCACTTCGGCAAGGGATTGGTGCAGACAAGCAGTGACTTCGGTTCGATGGGTTTTGAGCCAAGCAACGCCGAGCTGTTGGATTGGCTGGCGTCGGAGTTTGTAACGCAGCGGTGGTCGCTCAAGCATCTGCATCGGCTGTTGGTCACTTCCGCGGCGTATCGTCAGGCAAGCCGTCCTGCCGATGAATCGGAACAAGCTTCTCAGAGCTGGTTCGCTCGACGGGAACTGGATCCCAATGCGGAGTACCTGAGCTTTTTTCCCCGTCGACGTATGGCTGCGGAAGTGATACGCGATTCCTTGTTTGCCGTCAGCGATTCACTCAATCCGCAACAAGGCGGTCCCGGCGTCCGGCCGCCCCTGCCCCGCGAACTGGTGTCGACGCTGATCAAGGGCCAATGGGAGCCGAGTCGCAAGTCCGAAGATGCATTGCGTCGTAGCATCTATATTTTCGCACGACGCAATCTGCGCTATCCGTTGTTTGCTGAGTTCGATCGGCCCGCGGCAAATTCCAGTTGTGCCGCACGTGGAGCATCCACAACGGCAACGCAATCACTTTACTTGCTTAACTCCAATGTCGCGTACGACGCAGCACGGCGTCTGGCAGCGCAGGTGCTGTCTGGGGCGTCGCGCGAGGAGTGTGAGATTCTCGATGACGTCGCCTGGCGGGTATTGGGCCGTCCGGCGAAGTCACACGAACAGGATCGTTGGTCACAGTTTCTGCAGAAGCAGCGAAGCCTAGTGCAAGAGGAAAGCTCAAGCCGACAGATCGTGGCGGGGAGTGCACGTGACGAGAGCAAGACGTGCGATGAACTTGTGCTTACGGATTTGTGTTTGGCACTCTTGAACAGTAGCGAGTTTCTCTTTATCGAGTAACGTGCGCCAGTTAGCCGTAGGGCGATAGCGGCAGTTCTCTAGTTAGCCGATAGGCGCCAGCCGCGGTTCTCACTGCGGTCGGAGCTAAGCGAAGGGGTTCCCTGACGGTAACGCGTTGCGACGAACTTACTCCCGCACGTGCACGATCTGCGCAGACGACGTGCCAAACGCTTTGACTCGCACGTGACGCAACGCGCGCCTAGTAGATGACCGTGAAGGAGTCATCATCAGCGACCACGACTGATACCGTGCTCCACGTCGGAACCCCATCTGCTCGTCCAGCACCGTTCGGTATACTGCGTCCATTGCCATCGAACAATTCCCAAGCAACTGCGCCGCCCTTCTGCCAAC
>JAGQPK010000660.1 GCA_020426755.1 Planctomycetales bacterium | reverse complement strand
TATCTGGCAACGCTACCGGAGGGTAACAATCGCGGCGACCAGCTTGAGTTAGTGGAACGCGAATACGGACCGGTGTTAGGATCTCAACTAGGGCGAACGGTCAATAATGCGCTGACGTTTCGTCTGCCCGATGAAGTAAGTGTCTGCTACGACTTGCACCGAATGCAGATCGCAAGCGCGTGGCAAGGCGGCTTTCTTGATCTGAGCGAAACTCATCACTATCGACAACGGGGTGAGCGCATGCCGCAGATCGATGGGCAACCGTTGCCGGCCCTGTCGACGTGGCAGTGGGCAATGCACGGGACGTTCGACTCGCTCCCGGATGCCAAACCGCCCCGTGGGCCACTACGCACGGAACTGCTCAATTATCACGGCCACTATCTACACGGTGATCGTGCCATCTTGAGTTACGCAATCGAGGGGCGGGACATACTGGAGTCGGTCGACGCCTCGAAACGAAACGGACGCGTCGTGCTGACGCACACCTTGCATGTCGGCGCCGGCAGCAACGAAATGCAACTGGCCACAGGACAATTGCGGCCGACCGGCGGACCGAAAGGAATTTGGCGGCGTGGGACTGCGACGAAGAATGCTAGTAGCTGGGAAGTGTTCGGCCCGGCGACCAGCGACTCGTTGGCGGTAGTCACTGGAGTGCCAATTGATCGCGATGTGCCAATGCCGAACGCGAACGAGGCGCTGCACGTTGTTCGTGGTGAAGAAGCAGCGCGGCTCGATTTGGGGACGCCCCGCCGAACACTTCTTGTTCGCTTTCGCAGTGACGAAGGCGGAACGCTGGTTTCCTCTGCACCGGAAACAGGAATCTGGAAGGCGAACGGCAAAACGTTGTTCATTCGCAACCGACGCCTCGTGTTTGACATCGGTTGGGTGGGGGCGATGCAAGGACGAACGGATGTTGCCGACAAGCAATGGCACGTCGCGGCGTTGGTTGTGGATGAAGCAGCGACTCGGCTATATGTCGACGGCCGCTTGGAGGCGCAGCGCGAAGATTTTCGCCGCGACGCGGAACCGGGATTCGTCTTAAAAGTGGGTGCAACTGCTGCTAATTTCGGCGGAGACCTGCGAGGTGAAATTGCTTGGGTCAAGATCCTCGACCGCGCATTGCCACCGGATGAAATCGCCACCTTGGCGGCTACCGATTCTGCGCCGGCGGAGAGCGGCGAGTTCACCTGGTCACCACCACCCATCCCGACAGCAGATGCAACGGTAGTCGGTCAACAAACGGATTGGAAGACTGCTTGTGCAGTCAATGTGCAAGGTGACGTGCGTGGCGTGAGCTGGACTTCCGACGACGCGGGCCGCGTGATTCTGCACGTACCGGCAAGCGACACGGCGCGACGACTGCGTATCGTGCGAACTGTCGTGTCGAACGCAGATGATTTGGCGATATTCGCGCGCGAGGCCGCCGAGCTCGCTCAGGCACCGACGATCGACTTGACGACTCTGTTGCACGGCGGGCCGCCGCGTTGGCCCGAGGTGATTGAAACGCCCGGTAAGCTCGGCGAATCAATCAATGGTTATGCGCTCGACTCATTGCCCGTGCCTTTCGAGAACCCGTGGAATGCCTGGCTACGCACTAGTGCGATTGACTTTCTCCCGGATGGCCGCGCGGTTATGACGACGCACGGTGGCGACGTGTATCTGGTAAGCGGAATCGATGCTGAACTGTCCAATGTGCGTTGGAAGAGGTTCGTCGCTGGTCTCTTCGAACCCTTCGGCGTGCGGGTTGTGGACGGCATCATCTATGTCACATGTCGCGACGGAATTAAACGCCTTCACGACTATGACCATAACGACGAAGCAGATTTTATCGAAGCGTTTTGGACTGACGACGATGTGTCATGTGAGTTTCACGCCTTCAACTTCGATCTGCAGACCGATCGGTCTGGCAACTTTTACTTCGCCAAGGCAGGCCAGTACACAGACCATCATCGTCCCGGCACGATCATGCGAGTGCCACCGCAAGGAGGCTCGGCGGAAGTCGTCGCTTGGGGATTGCGTACACCGAATGGCATGGGACGCCTGCCAGACGACCGCTTCACCGTGTCCGATAACCAAGGTCCGTGGATGCCTGCCGGTAAGGTGTCACTGATTACGCCCGATACATTTCTCGGCAACATGCCGATCAATGAGGAGCAGACGAAGTGGTTGAAACAGCGCCATGGGGGGCAACTACCGGAGTCGTTCGAGGAACCGATCGTCTGGACCCCACAGGAACTCGACAATTCCTGCGGTGGACAGGTCTGGGCGGATGACGATCGATTCGGTCCGTTGTCAGGGCGATTGATACATTCATCCTTTGGCAAGGGCTGGCTCTACACGATGTCGCTACAGGAAGTCACCGGCAAGCTGCAAGGCTCTATCATCGCCCTGCCGCATCAATGGGATGCCGGGGTGATGCGGCTAAGGATCAATCCGGCGGATGGCCAACTCTATGGCACAGGCCTCTCTGGCTGGCAAGGTCCTACGGGTGGCTTGGATGGTTGTTTGCAGCGGCTGCGTTACACCGGTCAGCCAGTTCGATTCATTCGCGATGTTCGCGTTACATCTGGGGGAATTGAATTGACATTTTCTTTCCCAGTTGGCAGCGAATCTGCGCTCGACCCGGCATCCTACTCAGCAGAAATGTGGAACTACCTGTGGTCTAGACGCTACGGATCAGATCAGTTCTCAGTGCGCGAGCCCGGTAAGCAGGGCCACGACGAGCTAACGATCACTGCGGTGAAGTCAATCGACTCCGAACGTGTGCTACTCGAGATGCCCGACCTGGCGGTGTGCGATCAACTACAACTGCGAATGCTCTTTGATGATGGCGAACAGCAGCCCTACGCCGAAGAAGTTTTCCTAACAATTCACGGCATACCCGCGCCCTGACGCCGGGCATGGCAACACGCGGGCATCACGGATCTCGGTCCGGCTTGTCGCTGCCCCTTGCTCCCTGGCGAGCGACGGTTAGCTGCGGTCGCGGAATCCAGCGGTCGATCGCGTCGATTCGTTCAGCTGGTGTGCCAGCCAGTAGGGCGATAGCTTGGCCACTGTCCATTAGTTGTTCGACGGCTGACAGCATTTGCTGTGCGGTGATTAGATCTGCGTCACGATACAACTTGATTTCGGCGAGGAGCGCGAGTGGGTTCGGATGGCGTTGCTGCGCGAGATCCTTGCTGCGTCGCTCCGCATGTTCAGGCCGCAGTCCGGCCGGTATCGGTCGCGGTGAAAACTCGTCGTCAAGCAGTGTGCCGAACGCGCGAACGATGTCGCGAATCGGATCTTTGTATAGTGGGCTCGCGCTGTCGCGCTCTCGCTTTAAGTAGTTGATGCTATGCTCACGAAGCAATTGACGGTTGGTCCACACGTCGTACACCGAGAACTTGACTGATTTCACGTCGATGCCGCTGCGGGTCTTTCGTTCTTCGACACGAAACATGAGTAAGACGTCAAATTGGTTCAGCAAGCACGCTTGTTGGAGCGTGGTCAGGTTTGCCACACCCGCAAAGTAGATCGGCGTCGACTGTTGGGGACGCTGTGCCGAGTTGTTGCGTGGGGGAGCGACGCGGCAGGCGGGCGGTGTGATGGGAGCATGACGTGTTAGTTCGTTCATTAACGGATCGCAGAGGTCACCAATGACGCTCGAGAAGCGGTTGGGTGCGATTGGCTTCTCAACTTCTATTGCTTC
>JAGQPK010000065.1 GCA_020426755.1 Planctomycetales bacterium | reverse complement strand
TTCCAGGGCAAGCTCGAACAGCACATCCCCTGTTCGCGTGTCGAGCAACGTTGCCTGTGCACCGTCGACGAGCGCTAGCGTACCGTCGACGGTCAAGTGCCCGCGTGTGGAGGTGGGGTATTCCCGCGACCAGCGGTTGGTTTTGGTGAGTGGATCGTACAGCCGCAAGCGTCGACGCGGTTGGGCGTAAACAATATCGTCCCATGTCAACACACAGCGACCCCAGGAATTCCAATGCGCTTCTTCGCCCGGAACCGAAACCTCCGCCGCCTCACGGCCGTCCAGCATCGAGAAAACACGCGCCTTCGTTTCTCCCGCCGGTGCGACGAGCACCCATTCATCGTCGCCCCAAAGGCGAGACTTCGCAGGGATGTCACGCTGCATCCACAGCAAGTCACCACTCAATGGATCGACGCAACGGAGATCCGTGGTTTGCAGATACACGAGACCACCATACGACAGGGGACCGACTTGTTGAACGCGCCTGCCGCTCACGCTAGTTTGATTCTGGCCCCAGGGATTGGGAGAAGTCCGGACCTGCATCGGGTTAGCACGGGCGTCGCCGTTCGCAAGTGTTTCCAAGTAGGTATCAGGCCACAGCAGCCCGGAGCTGATATCGGCGTCTGTGGAAAAACCGTTAGCGACGCCGATTCCAAACCCGTTGTTGATCACGACTAGATGTCCCAGACTTTGCGCGGTAAGTGAGTCCTCGACGAGCTTGCGAATTCGAGCAGTCGTGCTGGGCAGTTGCGCCACGGTCTTGTTGAGCGCGTCATTGATGATCACTGCATTCGTCATGCTCGCGTCGTAATACGCTTGGAGCTTCACGTCGAGCGGTCCCGCGGCAGATTCCATGGCAATGGGACGCAATGTGAGGAACGGCGTGCCGACCGGCGGCTTGGTTTCGTTAACCTTGATTCGCCCATACGGCCAGACCAACGGTACGACCGCGTTGGCGTCCATACCGCGCAGGGTGTGACTCCATTGGCTGCCAGTTTTGCCACCGTCTAAGGGTTGGTCCGACCAGTTCGCCTCCAAATGGTCAGCACACTGCAGGACTTGCTGATCACGGTGTGCCGCCTTCATGATGCGACCGAGCATGACCCAGGCATTTCCGCTGGTCGTACTATCCGAGTCGAATGCCAGGGGGCCGACAGCAAATTCCGCTGCCAATAGATTCCCAGCAGCCAGTTGACGATTGGCCAAAGCAAGTCGGACTTCTCCACAGAGCGGATGTCCGTCGAACAACCGCACAAATCTTGACAGCGGTGCGGATGAATCACTGGCGAGGGCCGTTTGCTGCTCCACGCGAATCAGTTGCTCGATTTCTTCACGCTGTGAAACGGATGCTTCATCCATCGCACGTCGGATTCCGGCGTGCGCAAATTGATCCCGCCGAATCGCATGGCGGCGATCGGAACTCTCCATGTAATCCCAAACACGTCCTTCGTCGACGATGCCGTTTGGGCCACCGGTTGCGTACTCTAGCAGCGACAGGTACGCCTGCACCGCCTTGGTGTTTTGCCCTGCGAGCCGCAATCGCTGGCCCTGTAGTCGCGCGAATAGATCCTGTTGTCGCGGTGTGTCGATGAGCTGCTCGAGCTGTTGCAGGTCATCCGAACGTGGCTCGTCGCTACTTTCAACGACTGACAACAACGTGTCAAATAACAGAGCCTGTACCGCCACACGACGACCATCATTCACGTCGTACCCTTGCAGCGCTTTGTTCAAGCTGACCATTGCCTCACGTGGCTTGTTTCGCTCGAGCAGCAAGAGTCCCTGGTGCTCGAGTGCCCACGGATCGAGTGGTTTTGCATCGAGCCGCTGCGTTACCTCTTTTTGCAGCGAATCCGCTTGGTAGTAGCTGCTGACTGTGGTGGGTGTCAGTGACATCAACTGGTCACGGAGGCCAACGAGATTACCGAGCGGTTCCGGCGTCGCCTGTTCTGCGTTGATCAGTCCTGTCGCGACCTCGATTTTGATGAGCCGTCGTGATGTCGGCAGAAAGTATTGGTGGTCGGGCGTTAGAAAGCCCTGCCCGGCTGTCAGCTCATTCCGCTGCTGGCCTTCGCCACTGCCGTTCAGCGGCAATTCCCAGCGACGGTCACCGGTGGTTAGATCAAAGCCGACGACCGAATCGCTGCCGACGACCATCGCAATTCCGTTGTCGATACATGCGACGTACAGTAGCGACTCGCGTTCTTTCTGCCAGCGACGCTCACCCGTCAGCAAGTCCAAACAAATCAATTCGTCCGCCTCAACAGCGGAAAGCACGACGCACCCGCTGCCGATCACCGGGTTGGCATCCAGCCACCGTTCGCGACCCGTGCCGTTGCTGGCGGCGCGAATTAGCCGATTCTGGATGAAGTTGATGTTGCGTTGCCCTTGCAGAATCGGACGCGGATACTGGTAACCCCAGCGGAGTGAGCGGGTCGCCAAATCGATGGCTACGATCGCACCGGCCGAAGTCGGGCAAACCAACACTCCGTCGGAGAATGCCGGGGAGGCACCGGCCAAGCGGCGCGGGTAATCATGAATGACGCTTATCGGACCGACATGAGCCAGCAACTGCGTCCACCGTAGTTGTCCGGTCGCGGCATCGAGCACGAACAGATTGATGTCGCCGTGAAGTTCGCCCAATACGTAAAGTTCGCCCGACAAAGGGAGGGGCGCACCTAAGAAAAATACACCCGCCAGTTGCGGCTCATCTTCGCCCGTATCACCGCCAACTCGCCACCGGTATTTGCCCTCGGTTTCAATGTCGAGCGAAACGAGGTAGTTGTTGTTCTTCGGCAGGCCATCGTCATTCGTGGCGAATTGGCGGAACATCTGCTGTTCTTGACCCAGCGTGTTCGGCGACACATATGATAGCTCGTCAAGCAAGAACACCTGTCGGCCATCGCTCGCTAGTTGACCGTAGGCCGAATCCTTCCAGATGCGTTCTTCGAGTTGACCCTTGCGCTGCTGGCGATTGCGAGCAGGTGTTGTATCGTCGCCTTCGTTAAACGAGAGCGGTTCGGCCCAAGGGTACTCCCAGATCCGTTTACCTGAGGGGACATCAATTCCCAGCAGTTGATCTGTCGTGCGCATGATCAACACATCGCCGACGACCAGCGGGGTAATCGAGGGCACGCGGGCCGCGTCTTGATCCTGGAAGTCACTTTCCAGGGCCGCGATGAGCTCCTCGTCGTCTGGATTGTTAGCGACAGGAACTCGCCAGCGATAACGCGACAGGGGCATGCCGCCGTTCGCAATTGGATTGCGTGTCGCCAACCCTCGGTGAATCGTCCATTCGCTTGGAGCACGGATACCCGCTTGTTCACTGACGGGGAAGTATCGTGCCAACCAATCACGCGACGACGCGTCTCCGCGCGGTAACGCAACTCGCTCGCCTGCGATCACGAGTTCGCTCGACGGTTGAGTTCGGCGAAGTTCATCGAGAATCTCAACGGCCTTCGGTTCGAAGCCGGCGGCTCGAAAACTGCAGGCCAACAGCACACTGAGCTGCGGATCGAATTGACGGCGAGCGTCGGTCACGTCGTACAGGCGAAGCAGGAAGATGGAAGCAGCCACAGGGTGACCGATGTCCAGTTCGTGGCGACCCAGTAACAAGCAAGCACGCATGCCCGCTTCGGTATCGAAGTAGCGCCAGGCCACATCTGACAATTGTTTGTCATCGTGATTCGCCACAGCGGCTTGCAACTTCTGTTGTGCGATCGCCCCATATTGCAGGCGATACAACTCCTTACCGGCCGGCGGTAGTTCGTGAATCAAGCGACTTGCCTCACTGCGTAGGCTCTGGTTGAGCAAGGCATCGGATGGACGCCCAATGAAGAAGTCTTCGAGCGGTCGATCGGTCTCAACTGCAGCAGCGGCTTCCGGAGGCGCGACAAGCTGCGCCAGGATCTGAATGGCATCGCTGAATTCGCCCCGTTCGATTGCGCTTTCGGCTTGTTTGAGTTGCTGCTGATACTCGCGCGGCGCCAGCATAATGATCTGATTAAGCGAGCCGTCGTCGTCGATCTGCGCGTTGGCAGGCGGTGGTTGACACCAAGCTGCGACGATCAAAACAGCGACTAGAGTGGCGACGGCTGGAAGTGGATTTAGCAGCCGTCGCAGCTCCCATAGCGCGTTACGCTGAAGTCGCACCAGCAACGTAGCCGTCTGAAGTGGGGACGCGGAGCGCGGCAAAGCCGTGCGAAACAGGCCCATAAACCCATCTCCCTCTCGTATGCGCGTGTGAATATGCGAGCGTTTCAGCAGACGCTGTGCGAATCTGCGCAGGTGCAATCCATCGATGCTGACCTTCCGTTGATTGTAGACTAAGCCCACCGTTCAGGCTGCACCCTTGGGGGTGTGAGCGAAAGAATGATGTGTCGGTGTCCAAGTTGATGGCAGACGAATTGTGGGAAAAAGTCCGCGGAAAACGCCATTTTTCGTTGATTGGTCGCGCGTTGTTTATCGCGTATCCCAGAATTGGGTGACATTCGCTGGCTGACGTTCGTGGGCTCAACTGAGCCCAATGACGCAGCGCTGCTGCGACACGAGTTGTGGCGATTTTCCCGTGATTTCACGCGATTATGGGTTGCAATTTTCAGGGTCGCGTAATTTAATCATCGCGTTCCGCTTGGGGCGGACCGATAAACAGCGTAATGTCGTCAAACTTTTTTGTACGACTCAAACAGCCTTTACCGACCTGACAAGGAGGGTCACTCTATGGCGAAAGCGACCGCCAAGAAAGCTCCGACCAAGAGCGAAATTCTCAACAACATTGCCGAATCATCCGAACTGTCTCGCAAAGAGGTCTCTAGTGTCCTCGACGGGCTGATCGCTGAGATCGGCAAAGCAGTCGGCAAGCGTGGCGCTGGCCAATTTTCGATCCCCGGTGTTTGCAAGATCACCGTCGTTCGCAAACCGGCCACCAAAGCACGCAAGGGTATCAACCCCTTCACTGGCGAAGAGCAAATGTTCAAAGCCAAGCCGGCGCGCAACGTCGTGAAGATTCGCCCCCTGAAGAACCTCAAGGATATGGTCAGCTAACCGCCCCTTGATTGAGGCGGGATCCATCTGACTCCCTCGAGTAGTGGCCCTTCAGTTGGGCAACCCGGCACACCGCGGACGTTATGACACGTGTGCCGGAACGAATCAATACAACGCCGCTTTGTGTAAAGACGTGGTCGGACGCTCACAAGTCGTCCGGAAACGCGATTGCATAGCGCGGCGTTTTTGTTTGCGCTGACGTTTCGTTCGTGTCTCTAGCACGCAATCGAGCTGGCAAATCGCGTAATCACGCTGCCGCACGCTCAGCACTTGACAGCAAGGGGCGGCGGGAGCTGTTGTTGTCGGCAGGGGCAGTGCGAATCTGCCAGACCGCTGTGCGCCACTGGCGTGCACGTTTGTGCTGCCCAGCGATGATTTCACAGAGTGGTATGTCGCGACAGAAAATGGCGACTTGTAGAAAAGTGGTCAGGGGCGGGGTCGAACCGCCGACACGTGGATTTTCAGTCCACTGCTCTACCAACTGAGCTACCTGACCAGCACCACTGCAAGCGTGGAGACAAGATGTTAGAGCGAAGTTGCCTCGCTGTCAATTCGGGTATTAGACAGTCGCCAAAGTCCGCTCGGACAACAGGTTCGGACTTTTCACTTTGCTTGACAATGAGGATTGGCGTGATTACGATCAATCGACGGACAAGAGAGATTAGGCCCTCTATTTGAATGCGTGTCGATCGTGGATCATTCAGGGATCGGCGTGAGTGCTGGTGCGCTCATGCTGCGCAATCATCGTGCGCCCGCTGCCGCCCGGCCGGGGCACTGCGACTTACCGTTGTTTACATCGCTTTGCGCGTTGTTGGCACACCGGTGCGCTGCGCTGCGACTGGGGACATTAACCGTTTGGACACTGTGGGTTGGCGTTTCATTAGCGGTTCTTCCCACGACAGCCTCCGCTTACTCGCCGGAAAGTCCGGAGGTCAAGTCGCTGGTTGATAAGGCCGTCTCGTATCTGAATCAGAGTCGCCCGGAGCCCCGCTTGGGCGGTAAGTCACTTGTGGCATTGGCACTCTTGAAAGCAAATCAGCCGGCGGACAATGAGAAAATTCAAATTGCCGTGAGGGCGTGTCAGCAGGCCGTCGAAAACCTCGAGCGACAACATACGGCCGACGTCATGTACGACTTGGGGCTGAGCATCATCTTCCTCAGCGAACTTGATCCGGAACTTTATCGCTCCGAGATCAATGCCTTGATGAAGCTGATGATCAAGTGGCAGAAGCCCGTCGGTGGCTGGGGATATCTAGAAGGGCCGCACATCGACACGGGTGACACTTCGATGACGCAGTACGCGGTGTTGGCGATGTGGACGGCCGATCGGTCGGGGGCCTTCACCGTCGACCCGAACTCGGCGGCTAAGGTCGCCAATTGGTTGATTCGAACTCAAGATCCGTCAGGCGGATGGGGATATCAAGGTCGCGAGGCGAAAGGCGATCAGCGGGAACGCCAGGATACCGTACAGCAATCGCTGTCGGCCGCCGGCTGCGGCAGCAGCTACGTGGTCGGTGACCTGTTGCGTTTGACTAGCGACATGCGCGCGAAGGCCGGCGATGGGTTGCCGCCTGCATTGCGTGTGGTTCGTCAAAACGGCAAGGTGCCGACCATGGGGCCTGTCACCGACAAGGTAAATCGCACTCGCCTGAAGTCCGCCTTGGCAGATGGAGACCAGTGGTTTGAACGGAACTTCACCATTCAGCCACCTGAATGGGTCTACTACTACATGTACGCGTTGGAACGCTACAAGAGCTTTCGTGAGCTGACACTTGGCCGCGAAGAGAAGGAGCCGGATTGGTACAACACCGGCGTCGACTTCTTGAAGCGTACCCAAGCCGATGACGGCAGCTGGTCTGAGTCCGGTGCGGGGCCGGATACTTGCTTCGGCATTCTGTTCTTAATTCGTGGCACGCGCAAATCGATTCAAAAGGCCGAGGGCTATGACGGCTTGCTGAAAGGTGGTCGCGGGCTGCCAGGGACGGCCGACGTGACGGTCGGAGCAAATGGCCAAATCGTGAAGACTCCGTTTCAGGGTGAAGCGGAATCTCTGCTGTCGATTCTTGAAAGTTCCGCGGGTGACGACTTAGATACTCTGGGTGAGGACTTGCGGATCAAGTTGAGCGATGACCCGGCAACCCGTTCCCGCGAAATGGAACGCCTGCGGCGATTGGCCGGCGCAAATGAATTTGCCGTGCGAATGGCGGCGCTCCAGGCACTGTATAGCACTCGAGACCTGGACAACGTTCCCACCTTCATTTTCGCGTTGGGTGACCCTGACCCGCGCATTGTACGCAAGGCACGAGACGCGCTGCGTCTACTCAGCCGCAAGATCAATGGTTTTGGGCTGGGTGACGACCCGACTGATGGCGAGAAGCTGGATGCGATTTCTCGTTGGAAGGAATGGTATCAGGCCCTTCGTCCCGACGCTCAGTTCCTCAACTAACGAAGTCGCTGCTCGCCATGCCGGTGCCCTCCAAGAAACAAGCTGCCCCCACAACCAGGACCTACGAAGACCTGTTGAAGGTCAGTACGTACGATCAAGTTGCGGGGTTGCTCGTCTCCGCGCTGTTCATTGTCGGTGTCGCAGTGGGAGCGCTCGTTATTATCTGGGTGACCAGCCAAGTGTTCTCGCGCCCGCCGGCGCCCGAGATGGTTCTCGTCGAAGAAGAGGAAGGGACGCAGAATCCGGAGGGCACGGCTCGCGACATTAACGAACCCGGTATCGAAGAACTTGATCTGGCCGAACCTGACGTGCAGGACACGTTGGCGGCAGTGACTGACGCCGTGTCGTCAGTGGCGGCGAGTCTTGACGCCATAGAAGGGGCGATGGCAACTCGCGGCAGTGGAGCCGGCGACAACCGCAAACGGGGTGGCGGTGATCTCATTCCCCGCTGGCAGCGCTGGGAAATTCGCTATGCAGACACGACGTTGGAGTCTTATGCCAAAACATTGGACTATTTCGGCGTCGAACTGGCTGCGCTCGGCGGCGGAATCAACACAATTGACTACGTCTCATTCAACAAGGGCAAGGCAGTTAAACGGACGGCTTCCGCTGATGCAAAAGATGAACGTATCTACTTCATTTGGCAAAGTGGAAAGTTCAAGCAACAAGACCGGGCGCTGCTGGGGCAGGCTGGAGTCAACACGAGCGGTCGCGTAATTTGTCAATTCTTTTCCGCTGAGTTGGAGAACCGTCTAGCTATCCTAGAGAAGGAACACCTAGGTTCTCGACCGCTGAAGGATGTGCGTCGGACGATCTTTGGTGTGCGTCCACAGGGACGTGGTTACGAGTTTTATGTGATCGAAAATCAGTGGCGGCGCTGACCCGTCGCCGACGTCGGTCGCAAACAACCTGCGACCAGTCATTGAAACAGATAGTTTGAGGTTCAGAACGAGGTTATTAGCATGCAGTCGCTTCCCTTAATGCCCCTGGCCCAGTTAGATATCAGCGGCCTGACCGGGTTTATGGGCAATCTAACCTACTTGGCGCTGTTGCTAATCGCGCTATGGGGTGCGTATTCCGTCGTGATGGTCTGGATGCGAGTTGCTCGCCAACGCTTTCGCAGTGACGAAGCCTTGTCACTGTTCTTGGATGAATTGGAAGGTCCCTTGGAGCGGGGCGACTTTGACGCGGCTGCGCAGATTTGTGATGGCGATCCACGTGCGGTTTCGCAGTTGGCATTGGTTGCTATTAATAATCGACAGTTAGGCTACGCCAAAGTCAAGCATCTCGTGATGGATCGCTTTCAACGTGACGTCCTTTCTGATCTAGAACAGCGTTTGAGCTGGGTGAATACCGTCATCAAAAGCGCTCCGATGGTTGGCCTGTTCGGAACGGTCATCGGCATGATGGGGGCCTTTGGAAAACTGGCAGGTGCCGCGAATGTGAGCCCCGACGTCTTGGCACAAGATATCAGTGTCGCGTTGATAACGACGGCCAGCGGGTTGGCCATCGCCATTCCACTCGTGATCTTGGTCGCCTCCATCAATATTCGTATTCGCAAGATGGAAGATCTTGTCGGAGCGGGAATCGGTCGAGTTCTCGACACCCTGCGGGACGTAACGGTCGCGCGCTAGAAGCACCGCTTTCGAATGGCGTGGACGCCGCGGAATTAGCAACGGGAAATCGTGTTATGTCACCAGCAAACAACGAGCGCATCGAGCACATCGTCGAGCCAATCGACGAACAGCCGCTGATTAAGCGGCGCTCGTTGGATGACAACGAAATGGATATCACGCCCATGATTGATATCACGTTTCTGCTGCTCATCTTCTTTCTAGTGGCGGGTAAGCTTGACCAAGACGCCCCTGTCGAGTTACCTCCGGCGCGGCACGGTACGGCGGTCTCTGTCAAGTCGGCGGCCATCATCACTGTTGGCAAAGGTAGTGGCGATGCGGCGGAAGTGTTTCTGGGGGACGGTAAGTCACCCGAAAACATGCTCGATAGCCGCGATCCTGAAGGACAGGAGCAAGCGATTGTCGCCTTCATTGAGGAATCGCTCCAGTCGGGAAAAGACAACGTGTTGATCAAAGCTGAACGTGGCGTCAAGCACCGTGATGTCGCACGGGTGTCGGGTGCCGTTGGCAAGGTCGGCAAAGATCTTTACGTAGCCGTACTGGAGGTGAAATGAGCGACGGCCTAGTTCACTTCAGTTGTCCCGTTTGTCGTGCGCGCATGGCCACCTTGGCGGCCAATGCCGAACACCACGTCGAGTGCCCCGAGTGCACCACGATTTTGGATGTGCCATTTCTGCCGCCGCAGGCACATTTGGACGACATCGTTACAGCAGAGGAATCTGCGGTTGAGTTTCACAATCGCGAAACCAACAACGACGGTGAACTTGACATGACGCCGATGGTGGACGTCACCTTCTTGTTATTGATCTTCTTTATGGTGACGGCAGCGTTCACCATGCAGAAGTCGTTTCAATTGCCGACGCCAAATCAAGATGCACCAAGTTCTAACTACCGGGAATCAGTTGAAGAAGATGGCGTCATCACGGTACGAATTGATGAGTACAACACGTTTCACGTTTCAGCTCCGGGCTGGGATGAAGAACAGGAGGCCCCGAGTGAGCAAGAGCTGTTGCGCCGCTTGCGAGAAGCTCGTCAGGGTGACGGCCGTGGCAATGTTCCCAATACGCTGATCGTGGAAGCGAACGGCGACGCAACGCACGAAAAGGTCGTCATGGCCTTAGATGCCGGTTCTGAAATTGGCATGGAAGAAGTCAAACTGCGTACCGTCGATGAGGAATAGAGAGATTTCATGAGTGCTTTGGAACTGATCGACCGGCTTGCGCAGCAACAGCTTATCAGCGATAAGATGGCGGCAAGCTTGCGCAAGCAAGTAAAAGCGGCCACGAAACCCGTCTCTGCCGAGAATCTCGCCAAGCTCCTGGTGAAGAAGGGCCAGTTGACGGCAGCTCAGGCCAAATTATTGTTGGCGGCACCCAAACCACCGCCAGTGGTTGAGGTCGATGACGAACTGGGGCTCGCCGACGACATGGACAAGTTGGTTGAGCCCATCGACGATGAAATCGTGGAACCGGTTGAACCGCTGGATGTGGCACCCCCGCCGGTGAAGCCGAAAGCCCGCCGACCTGAACCAGAATTCGCAGCCTTCGACGAAGGCATCGGGCACGATGATAGCCAACTCGATGAGTCCGAGTTGGACGCGCATGATTTCGGCGAAGTGAGCTCCGACGCGGGGGGGCGAGCAATTCCCCGGCGACGAGGCGGTTTGGGTGGACTTCTCGGCATGTTGCGGCCCGGTGGTCCCAAGAAGTTTCGCGCGAATCGCTGGGACTCGCCGTTGATGCTTGTCGGTGGCGGGTCACTGATTGTGCTCTCACTGGTTGGCTTCGCGCTGTACCTCTACTTGTCCCGTGGTACTGGTGACGACGCATTCAATCAGGCAAACGAGAACTATCGCCAACAAGCCTACGGCCAAGCGACCGCCCAGTTCCAGCAGTTTCTGTCGGACTATCCCGATCATCCGAAGGTTAGTTTGGCACGCGTACGCATCGGCATGGCCGAGATTTGGAGCCAGGTGGAGCGAAAAGACTGGCCGGCTGCTCTTAATTCCGTGCGATCGAACTTGCCTGCCATCGAAACGCAGGACGCGTTCAGCGACGCGCGACCCGAATTGGCAAGTCTGTTGCCGGAGATCATGGACGGATTCGCCGAGGCAGCATTGAATTCAAAGGAAGTGCCAGAAGCTGAGGCGAATCTGCAACTGGCCAATGAAGCATTTGACGAAGTTAACAACAGCTCGTACTTGCCGACTTCCACACGGCAGGGCCAGCAGCCGCGGATCGAGGAGATTCTGGGCAAGCTGGAAACGGTCAAGTTTCGCATCAATCAAGATCGTGAACTGGCAAGTACCGTGGTTAAGATCGGTGAGGCCGCCGCACAGGGTGACATCGCGGCTGCTTACGATCATCGTAAGAAGCTGCTTTCCGCCTACGCTAAGCTTGAATCGGATCCACGTCTCGATGAAGCGGTGCTAAAGGTTACCGAAATCGAACGTGCGGCAGTGCGCCCGTGGACCGATTTGCCGACTCCCACAACCACGGATCTTCCGGTTGCGTCTCAATATCGAGTCGTGCTTTCACAGCAACGGGGCAAAGCACTCGAGTCGCTCAACGGCACCATCGCAGTCGTCCAGACACAGGGCGCGGTCTACGGCCTGGATGCGGCGAGCGGGAAGGTGTTGTGGCGTCGCTACGTGGGCTTTAATTCGTTGCACACGCCCGTCGTGTTGGCCTCTGGAGGAGGCGATCCAATTGTGGTGGACGCGCGAAATAACGAGTTGTTGCGGCTGGACGCCGCGACGGGCAACTTGAAGTGGCGCTTGCCCTGCCCTGCACCGTTGACACAACCCGGCGAAGTTTCCGGACGCATCTTGGTGGGGTGTAAGCTCGAAGATCACGGAATTGCTTTCGCAGTTGATCCGCAGGACGGGCATGTCACTGGCGGTGTCGAATTGCCGGTGCCCATCACGGTATCGCCGACTTACGACGCCGATCGACAGCGTTACGTTCAACCTGCCAGCCATTCGACAGTCTATCTGTTTAGTGCCAACGATTGGAGTTGCCAGGGTGTGAGCTATCTTGGCCACGGCCCGGGTACCATTGCCGTATCTGCCGCGGTGGTCGGTGACATTTTGCTAATCGCAGAGAATCCTGGTGTTGATTTTGCTCGGCTGCACGTGCTCGGTGACCATCCAGAAAAGCCCGGAGTGCTGCAGCGACGAGTCGACGCCGCTCGACTGGACGGACAAGTGGTGGTACCAATGCAGGTCGCTGGCAAGCGTGTGCTCGTCGCTACCAATCACGGCAAAGTTATGGCGATGGAATTGGACGTCAATCAGACGGACTCGCCCTTGCGTAACGTCGCCGATGCCATTGTAAGCGTCGCGCCTGGCACGATCAGTTATCCGTTGCTCGACGAAGGACGGATCGTGGTTGGTGACAACCAATTGACAGGATACGAACTGCAGACGTCGCGTGGACAGATGGTGCGGAAATGGATTGCGGCCAAAGGCGATCGCTTCGTCGGCCCGGTCCGTTCACTGCGAGACGCGGTCGTAAGTGTACGTCGCCGTCAAAACAAGGCTGGCGTCACCGTGATGGCCACTGCCACCGGAAACAACTCGCTTGGTATTCGCGAAGGCGAGGCGATTTGGGAAGTGGACCTG
>JAGQPK010000659.1 GCA_020426755.1 Planctomycetales bacterium | reverse complement strand
ATTCGGCGCCGACCGCGAGGAAGTTGCCGTTATAGCCGGACGTATCATCCACATCAGTATCCAGGTAAAAACCGGCTCGCCACGTCTCTTCGATGTCCCAGTTCAGGCTCGTGATACGAACATAGATATTTGTCGCGTCGTGAGCGACTTGGACGGCTTCGATGTCGATTGGCGAATTGGGTTCGACGTCGTCGTCTTCGTCATAGTAGGGTACCGCTGCCCAGTCACTCGTTGACCCATCGATGACGATTGATCCATTGGCGACAGCGTTACTTTGGATATCGAGGATCTCTGCTCCTCGGGCGATCGTCGTCGTCATCGTTGCCAGACCGCAGCCAATGGCAATCAATTGGTTCCAGCGCTTGCAGAAAAGTGCCACGGTGTAACTCCTCAGGTTCAGGGAAACGCCTCACTGTGTATGCCCCACGTTCGCCCGCCATCGTCCGGTGGGATGAACCAGTTTAGCGACGGGTCGCAAGGTTCAACAAGGATCCGTAGGACATCAATTTGGCTTGTATTACGTTTGGGCAGTCTGCGGGCTACATCTGGAATCGCGGGTTGCATCTCATTAACATGGGAACACACGCGCTCTGTACAGATCGATCCGCGAGGAAAACTTGTCATGACCAAAATAAAAGTAAACGGGGTCACTCACGAGCTTCAGGGAGTGTCGGAAGACACACCTCTGCTCTGGGTGTTGAGAGACACGCTTGGACTGACGGGTACCAAATACGGCTGCGGCATATCGGAATGTGGCGCCTGCACTGTGCATCTCAACGGAGAAGCGGTGCAGGCGTGCGTCACGCCATTGAGTGACGTGGGGGACGGGGAAGTCACGACGATCGAAGGGCTCTCGACCGACGGCAATCACGCGGTTCAGGCCGCTTGGAAAGCGCACAACGTGCCGCAGTGCGGCTACTGTCAGGCGGGTCAGATCATGATGGCTGCCGCGTTGCTTAAGTCGCAGCCAGATCCGACCGACGAGCAGATTGACAAGGCAATGTGGAACATCTGTCGATGCGGTACATACTTGCGAATTCGGGCGGCCATCAAAACGGCTGCTAAGGAGGTGAATCAATGAGTGTTACGCAACCTCACACTGGCCGTCGTGGAGAACTGAACGTTTCCCGCCGCACCTTCCTGGCCGCTGTTTCGGCAGGATCGCTCGTACTCATGGGGCGCCTGGGTGGCATCGAAGAACTGGCCAATGCCGCTGTCGCGGAACCTGACGCGTTCGCACCAGATTTCTTTGTATCGATCGCCCCCAACGGCACCGTCACATGTTTGGCACATCGTTCTGAAATGGGAACCGGGATTCGTACGGGGTTGCCGCGAGTGCTGGCCGACGAATTGGGCGCCGATTGGCAACGTGTGGCGATCGAACAAGCGCCGGGTGACAAACGGCTCGGCGATCAGAATACGGATGGCTCGAACAGCATTCGCTTTTTCTTCGAACGCATGCGAGTCGCCGGCGCGACCGCTCGTACGATGCTGGAGCAGGCGGCCGCCAAACGTTGGAGCGTTGATCCGAGCGAATGCTACTCCGACAATCACAAAATCAAACATCGGGGCAGCGACAAGTCGTTCGACTTCGGCGAACTCGTCGCAGACGCGCGGACTTTGCCCGTGCCGGACGCCAAATCGCTGACGTTCAAGCCACGCAACGAGTGGAAGTACATTGGCAAGGATGCTCCGATTACGGACTTGGATGACATTCTGACCGGCAAGGCGGTGTTCGGAATCGATGCGCGGATGCCCAACCAGCTATTTGCCGTGATCGCGCGTCCACCGGTTGTTGGTGGCAAGGTCAGGTCGTTTGACGCAAGCATCGCTAAGGGGATGCCGGGCGTCGTTGATGTCATCGAAATACCTCCGTTTGAAGGCGCACCCAACTTCAATCCTCTAGGCGGCATTGCGGTGTTGGCAGACAGCACCTGGGCAGCTTGGCAAGGGCGCGACGCGCTGAAGATCGAGTGGGAACACGGCGCCAATGCGAGCTATGACACTGACGCATTCTCCAAGGAACTCGCCGCCACCGCGCGGCGACCAGGCAAGGTCTTGCGCGAAACCGGTGATGCGGTTGAAGTGCTAAAGCAGGCCGACAACGTGGTTCGCGCCGACTATTCGGTACCACATTTGTCGCATGCGCCCATGGAAACAACGTGCGCGGTCGCCGATGTGACTACCGACGAGAGCGGAAAGGTCACGGCCTGCCACATTGTTGCCGCAACGCAAAATCCTCAGGCAGTGCAACAAGCCGTTGGGCCCGCGATGGGAATGGATCCGAACGATGTGTTGTGCAACGTGACGTTGCTAGGAGCAGGATTTGGTCGCAAGAGCAAACCGGATTACTGCGTAGAAGCCGCCATGTTATCTCGGCAACTGAAGCGACCGGTTCACGTGACCTGGACTCGCGAAGACGACTTGCAGCACGACTATTACCATGCGATCTCGGCACTGCATTGCGAAGCAGCACTAGGTGAAGATGGCTTGCCGACTGCTTGGCTGCAACGTTCGGTCTACCCGACGATCGGTTCTACGTTCGCTCCAGGCGCCAACCAACCCGCGACTTGGGAAGCCGAGATGGGGCACACGGATCTGCCGTTCGATGTGCCCAATCTGCGGCTCGAAGTCGGCCAAGCCGACGCACACGTGCGCATCGGATGGCTGCGATCCGTCTGCCACATTCAGCAGAATTTTGCAGTCTCGTCCTTCGCCGATGAATTGGCACATGCGGCTGGACGCGATCCGCTCGAGTATTTGCTGGCGCTATTGGGTGGCGACCGGATGCTAGATTTAAAGGCCGCCGGACTAGGCAATCGCGGTGCCTCACCCGACGACTACCCGTTCGACATCGGACGTTTGAAGAACGTTTTGCGTCGTGTTGCTATAGCCTCTGGATGGGCCAACCGCAAGAAGTTGCCGGCTGGACGTGGCATGGGAATCGCCTGCGCACGGTCGTTCCTCGGCTACACCGGCCATGTGATTGAAGTGGAAGTGAGCCGTGACGGCAAGTTGTCAGTGCCACAGGTTTGGGTATCGCTCGACTCCGGCACGATCGTCAGTCCCGACCGCGTTCGCGCACAACTCGAAGGCGCTGCGATCATGGGACTAACACAAGCTCGCTTTGGCAAAGTGTCGTTCAAGAATGGTCGTGCCGAGCAATCGAACTTTGACGGCTATCGCATGGTGACGGCGGCGACTGCTCCTCGCGCGATCCACATTGATGTCGTCGATTCAACGGCCGCTCCCGCCGGTGTCGGCGAAACGGGTGTGCCGTCCTTCGCGCCGGCCCTGTGCAACGCGATCTTCGCCGCCACCGGTAAACGGATCCGCAATCTGCCGATCGCCGACCATGATCTTGCCCACGGATAACTAGAACCAGAACCGGAACCACGGATGGCAGAACCACGGATGGCACGGATTTCACGGATTTCACGGATAACCGACGCTAGCGCGTTGCGGCAGTCTATAACACCGGCGAACTAGTGACACAGTTCGCCGGCAATAGCCGCATTTATCCGTGAGATCCGTGAGATCCGTGGTTCTGGTTCTGAGGTTTACCGTTTACCCGACAGCAGATACGCCAGCAGATCGAGAATCTCGTCTTCCTCCAGCGTATTGAGCAGCCCCGATGGCATCACGCTGATCTTGGAAGGCTCCATCGTTTCGATGTCCTGCCGTCGCACGT
>JAGQPK010000658.1 GCA_020426755.1 Planctomycetales bacterium | reverse complement strand
TGGGCGCCATTAGTCTGTTTGTGCTCTACTTTGTTGCTGCTCGCCGAATGACACCCGACGATGCCGGCGTGTACTTCTTGGGTCTAACCTTCAGTACCGTGCTGGCACCCGTATCATTATTTGGTCTGCACACCGTTGCCCTACGCGAAATCAGCGCGAGATCTCAGACTGACCAGGGCGGCGAGCTCCGCTACTTAATTGGCTACATGCTGAAACGCGGTGCCTTGCTGGCGCTCGTGCCGGCGACAGCCCTCTTTCTGGGCGCGGGGCCGCTCGCCCAGCAAGTGTTTCACGAGCCCGCTCTGGAACGTGTGCTTAAGTTCGCGGCCATTGCGTCCTATGCAGGAGCTGTCGGGGCGATGCTGTCCAGTGTCCTGCAGGGGTTGCGCTGCTTTTCGCAGTCGATCATTGTGTTGACAATTGCGACTCCGGCGGTCACTGCCATCATGTTGGCACTTACCTCCGCAGCAGATGCGAGCACAGCAGCCTATCTGACGGCACTAGCGGCGTGGGTAACTGTGGCAGTTGGCAGCTTGGCAGTTCTTGCGCAGGTGTCATTTCAACCGAGCGTCGTCGTGACGGTGCCCCGCTTGTTTGAGTCGTGTTCGTCATTATGGCTGATCAACGTCATGATCATGGCCGTCAATTGGTCCGGGCAGTTGATCGCCGGTATGCATCTAGAGTCTAGCGATGTCGCGCTGCTGGCGGTGTCGCAGAGAACGGCCAATCTCGTGAACTTTATATTAATCGGCGTCAACTTCGTCGTGACGCCGCGGTTCTCTGCACAATGGGCCAAGGGTGACCTGACGGGTATTCGTAGTCTGGCGATCCAGTCAACGCGTTCGATGGCATGGATCGCCGTTCCAATTGCGACTTTGATTGCCTTGGCACCCCATCGCATCATGGGCTTCTTCGGGAGTGAGTTCGCTCAGGGTGGATTGTTGCTGCTGATTCTGGCTGCGGGCCAACTGTTCAATGTCATGACCGGTTCCGTCAATGCCTTGCTGAACATGTGCGGTTTTGATCGAGAGTTACGCAACATCGTAATCGTATCGGGATCGCTTACGGTGCTCCTCTCGTGGGTACTGACAAACGTCTGGGGTGCGACAGGTTGCGCGGTGGCAATCACGACAGCCTTGATCGTGCAGAATGCGCTGGCCGTCCGAGTCGTTAAGTTGCGTCTAGGTTTCTCGATGTTCGAGGCAATCCTGCCGACAGCCCGCATAGATCGCCAGCAAGCGTTGGCGAAACCATGAAATCATTTCGCGGACGGAGTCGTTGTGTCGCCGTTCAAGTGTTACGCCCTCTTCAGATGAAAGAAGTACACCTATGAAGATTACGATGATCGGTGTCGGCTACGTCGGACTTGTCACTGGCACTTGCTTCGCCGATAGCGGACATGACGTGACCTGTTTGGATATTGATGAAGCTAAAGTGCTGCGTCTGAGGGACGGCGAGATTCCGATCTACGAACCGGGACTGTCCGAACTGGTCGCACGCAATATCGCGGTGGGCAGGTTGAGCTTCACAACGGATGTAGAAGAAGCTGTCAGTTCCGCGGATGTCGTCTTTCTGGCCGTCGGCACACCGTCCGGTGCCGACGGCTCGGCAGACTTATCGGCGCTCTGGAAGGTTGTCGATTCGATTGCTCCCTATTTGCTTGATGATACGATTGTCGTCACCAAGAGTACCGTGCCGGTTGGCACAAATGCCGCGGTGTACGATCGCTTAGTCGCCTTGACTGGTCGAGCTTGCCACGTCGCCAGCAATCCAGAGTTCCTGAAGGAGGGGACTGCGATTGAGGACTTCACGCGACCAGACCGCGTTGTTGTTGGCGTTCGAGCTCAACATGATGCCGACGTGTTACATCGACTCTACGCGCCGTTCTTGCGAACCGATCGGCCGTTTCTCGCTATGTCGCCCGAAAGCGCTGAGCTGACAAAGTATGTCGCGAACGCATTGCTGGCGACAAAGATCAGCTTCATCAATCAGATGTCTAATCTATGTGAGCATTGTCGCGCTGACGTTGACGACGTGCGCAAGGGAATAGGTCACGACGAGCGAATCGGCTTTGCGTTTCTATTTCCCGGTGCCGGATATGGCGGTAGTTGTTTCCCGAAGGACGTGCGCGCCCTGGTCAACACGTTCCATAGTCATGGTCTCGAATCTGAAATACTGGATGCCGTAGATCGTGTGAATGAATTGCAGAAGCAGCAGCTGCAAAACAAAATCGAAGGGTTTTTCGATCACGATCTGAACGGACGCGCGATCGCCGTATGGGGACTCGCCTTCAAACCGAAGACGGACGACATTCGCGAGGCGCCGGCACTCGTGTTGATCGATCGTCTGTTGGAACTAGGTGCGGATGTTCGAGTGAGCGATCCAGTTGCCATGGAGAATGTCTTTCAAGTGTTCGGCAAACGCTTGAAGTACTTTGTCAATCCGATGGACGCACTTGACGATGCAGATGCCCTAGCGATCGTGACGGAATGGAGTCAGTTTCGGAATCCAGACTTCAAGGAGATCAGTCGTCGGATGCGCGATGCAGTCATCTTCGACGGTCGCAATCTTTATCCGCACACTGCAATACCGGACACGGGCATCACCTACTTTTCCATGGGACGACCGCCAGTCATATCCAACTCGAGCTATGTCAGGCTGATCGCGTAACGTGTGTGACATTGTCGCGTGACAAGGTAGTGATTTAGACGAGTGCTCGATAGAGGGTGGGAAATGAACTTGCCGTATCGATGGGCGATGTTCTTCGAGGCCGACGCAGACTCGGCAGCTAGCTGGAAAGTCGCAACGCTTTACGTGCGCCGAATGTTACATGCCGTGCAATGGAGCACTGGGGTTGCTCGGCGAACGTTGCAGAAACGGCGCTCGCGGCACGGTGAGCAACTCGAGTCACGTTGGTGCTTGTCAACTTGTGGCGTCACGTCGCTTGGCGATGTCAACAGCGGCATTGCTAGTGTCGATGCCGCCACTGGGCCCGGCTTTATACTGTTTAGTGAAGAGTCGGTGCATACGCGTTTCCCTGGTGTCCACTCCAGCAACTCCGACCACCTGATCTCCGTTCGACACGACTCAAGTGGTTGGATTGCGGCTGAAAACGAAACTTGGGTTCCGTTTGTTCCCGAGTTGACAGATCGTCTAATCGCTTCCGTCGATTTCAGTGGCGATACCATCAGTTCGCTGCAAGGCGTGACCGGGCAGTTTCAAGGTGTCGCTCAAGGGTATGCTCAAGGTGATTTGACGTTCGCCGCGAACCTCTATTCAGGAAAGGTCAATAAAGGTGAGTTCACCGTTGGTGGGACTTACTTTACCGTCGCTTGTCCTGAGATCGATGTGGTGGGTAACGGTCAAAGTATCGTATCCGGCGACGATACACCTAGCGTGAGTGACGACACCGATTGGGGAACGTTATCGGTTGGCTCCGGCGCAGTTAGTCGTCAATTCACTATCATGAATTTTGGCGACGAAGACCTGTTGCTGACGGGTACACCGTTGGTGTCGCTAGTCGGCAGCAGTTCGTTTGCAGTCACGCAGCAGCCAACGAGTAGCGTCATAGGTGGACAGCAGTCGCTCGTATTTGAAGTCACGCTGGATCCGACTGCGACGGGCACGCAGAACGCGACTATCGAGATCGCCAGCAACGATCTGGATGAATCGCTTTACACTTTTGCGCTGTTG
>JAGQPK010000657.1 GCA_020426755.1 Planctomycetales bacterium | reverse complement strand
TCGAATTGCAACGCGAATTGCTAGTTCATATTGGGCGACAAGGTGGGCGGCCGCGTCGTCATCGCCGTTTCGCACTCGGGCTAAAAGGTCTACGAATTCCGAAACTTCCACGGACGTGTCTCGAATGAGTGCGGTGTGATGCGGTTGACATCATCGAATCATTATCCATCCTTGCGTCCAGAAAATCCATGCGTTTTTCGGTGGACATTGAACAACGCGATCAAATTCTCGATCTAGACCACGCGTCAACCATCGTCCTGTTGGACCAGGACCAGCGCGCACTTTAGGTTTGGGATGGCGCGGCAAGCATTGATTTGTCAGAATACTTCGCGTTGTCAAGTTCAACGCGAAATGTCACCGGGCGCTTGAAACAGGGCCAGTTGCCACATAGAAGTCGGTGACAAGAAGCCGGTCAAGAAGTCGGTGACGGACACCCGAAGTCGGGATAGAAGTTGGCGACAGAGACGAACTTCCGGGTGACAGACACCGGACGAACTTCTGGCGGAGAACCGTGGCTGGCGCCAAAACGGCGAACTCAAAGTGACGCTGCCCAGGTAAGTACTCCGTGACAACTTAGTATTGGCGGCCGCCGGCTGGCACTAGCCACGCCGTCGTGGCATTATTGCGACCAATATCAGCCAATGAAAACCGTTAGGTTCGGGCACGCTGTACATGAGCTTCGCTGGGCCGTACGTGAGCTTCGCTGGGAAAGTGCGATAGCTCCCTGCTTGAAAGGCTTCAACCAAGTCCAGTGTATTGAAGCGATCGTCACCATTCCAATCCCCATCTTCCCAATGTGCTGATATTTCCACTTCGTATCGGCCAGCTTGAAGGGTAAGCACGAGATCGGCGCTGTCGAATTGACCGTCGAGGTTTGCGTCACCGGCCGTGGTCCGGCGGAATTGATGAACCCAGGTTGTCAGGTCGTCGCGATTGACTTGCCAATCGTCGTTCAAATCGTAGGACAAGTCACGGCCGTCGTTGGTGCGAATGACTTCTGACAGTTGATTCACATCGGCCGAGTCGAGCATTCCATCGCGGTTAAAGTCTCCATCGACATACCACAGCTTCGGTGTCTGTCCCTGCCCATTCAGCCCGCCGCCGGGCAACACAGAGCCGTTCACTCGGAGATCCTGGAGCAGCGTATCGACGCTCAATTCGGTCTCCAGCACGGGACCCAAGTCGACGTCAGACACTCCGAACGGCACGAGCAGAAACCGTTGATTAGGAAGTCCCTTGATGTCGAATGCTGATCCACTATCTTCACAACGGCCATTTGCCAGATCGGGTATCTCTGGGGGTACACATGCTCGACTAAATGGCTGCGACCATGATGTCAAATGGTTGGAGAGAGAAGTAATCACGAGGGACGAGATGAGCGTTGAATTCTCATTGTGAATCGACAAATGGCCAGTCACAGGACTATAAGCAAACGTGATGGCAGCGGGGTTCAGAATCGCGTCGGCAAGTTCCAGGGCGGTTGGCGGAATGGTCGGGGGTTGGCGGTCGTCCGGCAGACCAGGAAAAGGAGTGTCTCGCTTAGCGGGCTGCGAGAATCCTCCGAGGTTAAAGGCGTAGACCAAGTCACTAACATCGTATACACCATCGCCGTTCCAATCGCCGGTGGCCCAAGTTGCCGCTTCGGGTTGTTCAAAGGTGCCGGCCTGCTGCACTTGAATAAAGTCCAACGGATCGAATATGCCGTCCCAATTTGAATCGCCTGGCCAAGCATGCAATTGATCCAGCAAGAAGAACGTCAAATCCGTGTGATCCACTCGTATCCGCTCGTCAAGAAAGGTGTCCGCAACATTAAACCTCGGGTCGTTCGTGCCCGCCTGAGCTTCGGCGACCAATAGGTAATAGTCCGCGATACCCACTGCCCCATCGCCATCGAAATCACACACCTCACAAACGGCAGAGCACGGTTGCGGCGACGTCATTGCAATCGCAATTGAAAGCAAGATCGCCGCACCGGTGACGAGCGTGTGTTGGGGGAGTAGTCGATGGCGAACTTGGTGAGCATCTGTCATGTTTCGGCCTGTTTCTGAATATTCCGCCACAAGGCGAACCGGCGCTTACGTGTGAGGTCGAAGATTCTGGGACGAAAAAGCAAGATGTTTGACGTCGGCAATGAACCAGCGCACAATCAATGTTGCTCAAATCGCTACGCGAACCTTGAATATTGTTTGGAATGTGGGGGAACGCAAGCATCGGCACGATAGGCTCATGAATTGTGCGGCGTCGTCGCCGGTTCCACTTGCGACAGAGCTGCTGCTGTCACGGACAATTGAAGGCCAAGGATATTCAATGAATTGCCATCGCACGATTGTGTTTTGCCTAACGACGCTGGCCGCGTTGATGTGTTCAGCTTGCCGTGCGGCTGTCTTTACAGACGGCGTTGTCGGCGATAATACGAAGTCGCTTGTCTATGAAGCTGCGACGGGAAACGTTTGGCTCGATATTCCCAGCGGACGATGTGCTGAAATTATCGAAATCTTCTCAGACAGCGATATGCTGCTGGGACCTCCGCCTGGCTTTGTCGTAGGGCCATTCGACACGTTTACACCCAACAAAGTATTTTTGCTCCCGATTGGTCGCATGTCTGGACAATTTCAAGTCGGCCAGATTCTTCCTGCTGGACTGTCCGAAGCGTTTCTTGCGGATGACCTTACGATCAACGGTGGTGCTTGCAGCGTGGACGAGTCCGGCTTTCGCGATGTCGTTTACGTTGTGCCAGAACCGTTTTCCGCCTGTTGTGCGGCGCACGGATTCGCGCTGGGATTCGTTGTGCTAATCGGCCGACGGATGCGCTGGCGTGGTTCGCGCGCTGCGCTCCGGGGCTCGCGCAACACTGCGCCATTTCCGGGCATGACCAGAATTCCGAATGACCATAGCCAGAGTGTCGAGGACTCCGGTACGAACTGAATGTCGACGACGTACGTCTTCTGTTGACCAATAATGGCTGCCTTTCCTCCGGCTGCGTCAAATACGTTTCCGCGCAACTCGGTGACACAACTCGGTGACGCAACTCGGTGACACACAACTCGGTGACACACAACTCGGTGACACACAACTCGGTGACACACACCCTCAAACTCGGTGACACACACCCTCAGATAATCCGCAGCGTGATCGATCACCATGCGCAAGCGGATGCGTGCAGAATCTCGGGCCTTGAGAAGACGCGAGGCATTGAAAACGGGCGATGGAAGTAGCCCCTGCGCAAGAATGTAGACTGGTTGTTTCGATCGAATGAAACACTGTTGTGATGTGGCTCGTGGTCGGCGATGCCAGGAGCTCACGCGTCTTCCTCGTCAATCTTTGGCACTTGGGAATCGGTGCCGAAAGTCGTGCTACAAATGGTCTACCTTCAGACCGCAGCAAGCCAACGTGCAGGCCGTTCAACTGGCGATTACAGCATCGCCTCGGGAAACGCGCGAGGCCCGTCGTCCGTCTGAATCACACAGCGAGCGGCTTCGATGGCTTGATTGACAGGTGCGGTGAACGCGCACTTCAGACGGGCCGCATATTCGCCGAGCTTCGCGCACGCAGAAGTCGGTGACAGACGCCTGCCGAACTCTCACGTCGCGCAACCTGCTTAAGCAACATGCGGCAGGTTGGACAGGCCGTCCTAGCCGTTTCAGCGCAAAGCTTGCCAATGAGTTTGCATCATTGCCGCGACTCCAATGGCAAACTCGCGGT
>JAGQPK010000656.1 GCA_020426755.1 Planctomycetales bacterium | reverse complement strand
CGGAGGCTTAACTGGTTCCGTCCCCCTACCCCCTCCCGGTGTCGAACCGCGCGAAGTGGAGGCCATCGACGGGAGGGTGAACGACGCGTTTTCGTGTTGGTCCATCTCCGCGTTCGCCGGTTGCCAGTGCGTCATCCTAGACAGTCGAAAACTCGGATGTTATCGTGAAATCTTGGGTCCCGTCCGCTCGGGGCCCCCCGCGAGGCCTAGTCTCCTGGGCAGGTTCGCCTGATTTCCCGATGAACCGACTTTGATGCTGTTCAGCCCAAGGCGCACTGATGCAAAACGCTTCTGGTCCCGTTCCTGCCGCGCGCTCGTTCGCGGACGTCTGTAATCTGGAGTCGCTTTTCCGCAATAAGCTCCTGATTGTCGCCGTATGGCTGTCGGTGTTGGCCGCCACGATGGCGTTCTTGTTCGTTCGCCAGCGTTCCTATGAATCGCAAGCGCGAATGTTCGTACGGCTGGGGCGTGAGTCGGTGACGGTTGACCCGATTGCCAGTGCCACTGGGCACGTCATTTCGCCTTCTGATTCACAACAACGCGAAATCCAATCCGTGCTCGACATCCTGCAGAGCCGTGGTTTGATCGAAGGAGTCGTAGACCGGCTTGGTCCAGAGGGGCTGTCCGCGGTTGAATCCGACGGCGAACCACAATCGCCGCTTGCCCAATGGGCGAGCGATATGGGTGGTCGAATCGGGGATGCTCTGGCATCCTTCCGCGAAGCCTTGGTGCCACTCAAGCTGGCTGATCCCAAGAGTCCGCGTTCGGAATCAATCAAGGAAGTCGAAGAAGCCCTCAAGGTCGGCGCGGAAGACGAGTCGAATGTCGTCTTCTTATCCGTCCAGGCCGAGTCGCCGGAACTTGCTGCCCGCATTGCCGAAGAAGTGTTAAATGTCTTTCAAGACATGCATCTTTGGGCGCACCGCGCACCGGGCTCGCTAAGCTTCTTCCGCGAACAGACCGCAATCGTCAAAGCAGAACTCGATGATGCGATGAACAAGCTGCGGGATGAAAAGAACGCTGCGGGACTTGTTTCCATCGAATCGCAGAAACAAGTTCTGGCCGATCGCTTGAAGGAAGTCCAAGTCGCCGCGTTGCAAAGCCTCTCGGAACACGAAGCTTCATCAGCGCGTTGGCAGAACATGACCGAGGCGCTGGATTCGATCCCGGAACGAGTCATCTCGCATGAAGTGACCGGTGTCACCAACACCTCGCGTGACGGAATGCGTGGTCCACTCTACGCCGTCGAATTGCGCAAGGCGGAATTGGCAAGCACGCTGAGCGAAGACCATCCGCTCGTGCGCAAGGCCGAAGAACAGATTCGCCAAGCCAAGTCGGTCTACGAAGAAGAGACCGTAGAACCGCAAATCACAACGTCACTCAACCGCGCTCATGAAGAGATCCAACTTGCTCAGTATCTCGAGAAAGCCAACATCGCCTCCTCGGCGGCGCGAATGACGGAACTCGACGAACAACGCACTCAGATCGAGGAGGAGATTCGCAATCTCAACGCACGCGAAGTAGCGCTAATCGATCTGCAGCGTCACGTTGACGTGCTGGATGCAAAGTATCGCCGCTATGCCGAAAGTCTCGAACAAGCCCGCGTCGATGAAGCGTTGGAACGTGACCGTCTCTCGAGTGTCAACATCATTCAAGCGCCCACGCTGAACGACGATCCCGTCGATTTCAGTAATTCATTGATTGCCTTGGGCGGACTGATTGCGTCGGTTTTCGCTGCGATTGGAGCAGCACTTGGCATTGAGTTTCTGCGTCACGACATTCGGTCGAAGACTGATGTGGAGCGTCAGCTAAATCTTCCCGTGTTAGCCGACGTGCCCTTCTCGCGACGTCAACGTGTCCGCTTGTCGTAGTTGCCCACGAAATCCACATTGCAGTACACCCCCGAATACCGATTGATTGCGAGGCCAGCGTGTCGACAACTCCTCTAGACAAGTCCACTCCGCTGCGAAACAGTGTGGCAGCCGAACATTCCGTAACTCGCCAACCGGCCACGACCGCCGCTGCGTCGGCTAAGAACAGAGCACGCGCCACCGACCAATTCGTCGCGTTGGCCAGCCGGATTCTCAGCCTGCGAGGCGACGCCACCGAAGCCAAGTCGTTGGGCGTGACAAGTTGCACCGCGAGCGAAGGAACGTCGACCGTTGCCACCCAGTTGTCGATTGCGTTAGCAGCGGCCGGTACCGGGCGCGTGCTGTTAGTCGAACTGCCCAACCTGATCGCACCTGGCCGTGTTGCTCGTCGCAAAGCAGAAGCCGGCTGGGCCGAGTTGATCCTGGGCGACGTTGACGTTGAGGACGTGACACGTGCGACGCAAGCGCAAGGCGTGTGGCGGATGGCCGCGGGCGACGTCAAACAGTTGGGCACGTTGGGTGTGGATGCGCATCGCTTGTCCACGATGATCCGAGAACTCAAGGAACATTTCGAGTTCGTCGTATTTGATCTGCCCGAAGCAAATGAGTTGACCGGATGCTTACCTTTGGCCAGCGTGCTCGACGGCGTGATTCTCGTTGTACAGCAGGGTCGGGTCTCATCGGACAAGGCATTGCGTGCCAAGCTGGAACTGGAACAAGCCAATGCGCAACTGATCGGAGTCGTACTCAACAAGACTCGCAGCTACGCACCACGCTTGCTCTATCGGCTACTTCCCTTCTTAAAGCCGCGGTAGCGATCGATCGTCATGCAGAGACACCGATTTGATTATCTGTTCGTGTTGTCGGTGCCTTGGGTCGCCCTGCTGTCCTCGGTTCACGGCTTGCGCATCGGTCCCTTGCGACACACGGGGTTGTTCTGGCTCGTAACCTGCTTCGTAGGCCTCATACTGATTGCGCTGCGCGGCCCGCGAAAAATCAACTTCCCCTGGCAATGGTGGGCGCCTCTCTATCTCTTCCTGTTCTGCTCGTTGTTCTGGAGCCAAATGAACTGGAAGTACAACCTGCAGCTCTATTTCCAGATGACCGTCTATCCGATCGTCGGCATCGTCGCTTCGTATGCGATTGAGTCGCATGCTGAAATGAAACGGATGTTGCGCGACTACGCCTGGGTACTCTGGGGCATCTTGGCAGCATACCTCTTCTACACCTACGGCCCTGGCCAGTCGGTGCAGGGCGCTGACGAGGACTTGTACGTGGGATTCGCAGCGCGACCAGCTGCGATGACACTGATTGTGACCGGAGCCATCTTTCTGTCACAAGTCGCCCGGCGGCCCGTCCATTCGGTTTTGATGTGGTTCATTTCATTTCTGACCGCGTTGCTAACTGGCAGTCGTATGGTGACGCTGGTCGTCATGTCGGAATGGGTCACTCATCCGCGGCTGGCCAGCATCAAAGCGCGGATTGGGGTCGTGTTATTGACGATGGCGATTGGCTTGGCCGCCTTCAATACGCCGATCATTCAAGATCGTTTCTTCATGAAGAAGTCGGGGTTTTCCGGCAAGGGCACGATAGGCGACGTGCTGAAAGGCAAGTTTGACAGCGCTGGCCGGTTCGATTCGTGGCCGAAGATTCTTGAAGCTTCCCAAGAGCGTCCTTGGTTCGGACACGGAGTTGGTGAATCAGGCCCTTACGTCTACAGCATTTGGGCACCAATTGACAAGCCGCACAACGAATACTTGAAGATGTTTTTTGACGGCGGCTATACGGCGCTCGCCTGTTACCTTCTCGGCTTGTTCGGCACACTTGCCAAT
>JAGQPK010000655.1 GCA_020426755.1 Planctomycetales bacterium | reverse complement strand
TCGGCAGCTTGTTAGGTCTGGACACGACAGTCACGCTAATTAAGGACAAGATCCGTACACAGGTCGACGCGTTGGCCGTTGAGGTCATGAAGTACTTCAACGCCGCGTCGACACTCGAACCAAATTCGAGCGACCTGATCACCGCGGTCAACGCGGCGATGGACACTGCCGGCTACGATGTGAAACTGGTCGGCACCGGTTCCAGTTCGTTGACCGAATTCCGTGTCAGCCTGAATCTGACGAAGATTGCCAAGACGATCGATCTGAGTCTCGACGGGTTGTCGCTCGATTCGATTGGCGACTTCAACCTGCCAGCGATTGACCTGGGGCTACATATCGATCAGTCGGAGCCGATCGAGTTCGAAGCGGCCATTTCGCTGGACTTCACCTTCGGCGTTGACGGCAATTTCTATGCAGCCGATCCGCAGTTGAAGGCCGACCTGACACTCGGTGACGCACCGCTCGCCGTGCACGCAGCCGATACGACGGCGAATGCGTTCACGGTGCTGGGCGATCACACGTCCGCTTCGACATCGGAAGCAGTCACCTTCGCGACGGGTGATAATTTCTATGTGACGGGGTCACTCGACAATCCCGGTTTGTACACCGTTGTTTCCGCGACCACGTCGACCGACGACGAAGGCGAAACGGTGACGGTGATCGTCGTCGACGAGCTGCTGACGTCGGATACGGCTTCCGGCGCGATTTACAAGGCCTTCGATCTGTCGGCGACACTTGGCCCGTTGGGCGTGGGAATTGAAGACGGCATCGTCCACTTCTCCACGGAAGTTGGCATCGGTGTGCCGGGCATGTTGGAATTCGATACGTTCACAGCGGACACGACCGGCTCGCTGTTGGGACTGCCGACATTGGACGGTGATACTTCGTTTGAGCTGATGCTGCCGATTGTACCGCAAGGTGTCTTGGCGGAAATGTCAGCCGGCACGGCACTGATCAGTGCATCGAGCACGCTGATTCCTGAAGATGCGGGACTGGTGGGCTTCTTCACGAATCTGCCCAACACAATCAGCCTGTCGGGCTTCGAAGATCTGTTCCGCTTCAAGGGCCTATCGCTCGACACGATTCTGGATGCACTCGAATCGTCGCTCGACGACCTCGTCGGTATGGACCGCGAAGTCGTGGGCAAGATCAACGGCTCCATGTTGGAAGTTTACGAAGAGATCTGGGCGCCGACCGGCTCGACCGTCGCCAGCGGTTCGTACACCGTCTACACCGACCCTGACACCTCGGCTCAACCGACGATGCGAGTTACGCTGGGTGACGGCTCGCGCGTCATGCTACAACAGTGGACGAGCAGCGGTTCGGAAGTTTGGGGCGTCGAGCAGGGCTTTGGTGCTTCGCTCGAACTGGTGACCTATTCGCTCGACTCGTGGAAGCTTGCTGACAGCTACGATACGTCCGACGTGACCGCGACGGCTGTTGATGCAAGTGCTTATCCGAACGCCAACATCAATGGCGGTTCCACCGACACACTTGGTACCTATCGATTACAAGATGGCTTGTTGTATGACGAAGTGCCGATCATCGGCGTGCGCGGCGCTGACGTTTTTGGTGATACGGGAGTCAGCTTCATCGAATCGCTGCACGACGCGATCAGCACGGTCCGCAACACGGCTCACAACATTCACGAACTGGGCGAACAGCTCGACGCAAAAGTGCGCGACTTGCTCAGCTTCATGAACCTCGATCCGAACGAGCCGCTGATCACGATGAACTACGCGAATTCGGCGTTCGACTTCGAGTTCCATTTGGAGAAGGTACTCCAGAAGCAATTCAACATCGATCTGAATCTCGAGGATCTCGATCTGTCTGGCATGTTGGCCGACCTCGCCAGCAACTTTACGGTTACCGCGTCGGCACCGATCGACATTGAAGCGTCGTTGGGCTTGCACTTGGGCTTCGGTTTCGATCTGAGCAACGTCTTCGAACCGATCTTCTACGTCGATCAGGAAAGCGGCATCGATGCGTCAATTACTGGCAGTTCATCCGATCTCGATTTCACCCTGGCGATCGATGTGCCCGACGTCGGCGGCATCAACATTCCGGAACTGGGCATTCACGTCATTGATGGCACGGCGGAGCTGGAGCTCGGCTTCTATGCGAACTTGGGAGATCCCAACGCCGACTTGGATGGCAATGGCATCCTGGAGGTCAGTGAACTGGGCGGTGCCTTCCAGGCCGAAGCGTACGGCAGTGCGGTTATCGATCTGCCCTTGTTCTTCCCGATCGAGTCGATGCCGTTCGGTTTGACGACGGACGATCGTAACGCGGATGGTATTCCGGATCACACGCTGCATGCCAGCGCGGAATTCTCGCTCGACGACAGTCTCGACCTGCAAACCGGCTACGAGTTTGTCTTGCCGGGTTCGTCGATGTCGTTCAATGCGACTTCGATGTTGATCGCCTGGTTGAACGATCCTGCCACAGTGTTGTCTGGCTTGGAAAGCTTCTTCGATGGTGTCGACGCAGCCGGCCACAAGATCGGTTCGATCGAGCTGCCCTTGATCGGCGGCGATCCGTTCCAATCGATGGAAGCGAAGATCACGGGGCTCCGCACGACGGTACTGGGAACACTCGATCCCGACACGGGCGACTACTCCGACGGCTCACTCGGCAAGTGGCTGCAAGACCAGGCGACGGCAGGTAATAGCACAGCCGAGGGCATTCTCAACGAGATCCGTCAGTGGCTGTACGATGGTTTGAAGGATCTAAATGACGAACTGTTCGCCTTTGTGGTGCCGCAGTTGGATGAGTTCGGCGCGCTGCAGTACGATAACACAGGCAAGATCATTACTCGACTGCCAACGAGTGCGGACGACATCGAACTGCAACTGTCCGACTCGGGCCTGTTGACCTTCAATCTGAAGTTCGGCGGCAAGCTGCTCGACGAAGAGATTCCGCTCGACTTCGGCGGCTCGTTGCCCGGTATCAGTTTAGATATCGACGCCAAGTTGGCGACGGTGATGGACTACTTGATGGGCATCGGCTTGGGCTTAGGCAATGTTGGCACGCTACAAAACCCTGATTTCCAAGTCTTCTTGGATACGTCAGGCATCAACACGGCCGGTGAAGAAGTCGCCCTCGATGTTTCAGCGACACTGACTGAGAATTCGGCGATGACCGGCACGCTCGGTTTCATTCGCGTTACCTTCGAAGAAGCCAACGAGAATGGCGGCAGCGGTGTGCATGGCCACTTGGGCTTTGACATTGCCGACGCCAACGGTGACGGTCGGTTGACACCGGGCGAAGGCGTCGAGTTGGCGGTCAATGCGTTGGCTTACGCTGAGGCCGATATCTTCGCACAACTGGACACGACGTTCTCCGACTACCTGCCGTCCGTCACGACGACCTTGCATTACGATCAGTCCATTACGGCGGGTGTTTCCACGAACGGCGGTGCAAACTTTGCGATCAGCGATCCGCAGTTGATTCTGGAAGATGTCACGCTGAACGTCGGCAGCGTGTTCAACAGCTTCTTGGGCGACACACTGCAGACGATCAAGGACATCATTGAGCCGATTCGACCGGTGGTTGATCTGTTGACGACCGAAGTCGACATGGGCGTGACCAAGTTCCAACTCATCGACTTGGCGTACTTGCGTCTGCCGCCGAAGGTTGTGGACACCGCGAAGATCGTACTCGGTGTGCTCAAGGACACGATCACATTCCTCGATACGGTGGGCGTATTGGCCACGGCT
>JAGQPK010000654.1 GCA_020426755.1 Planctomycetales bacterium | reverse complement strand
TGATTGTGGCCATTCCACACGATTCGGCGTTTTCATGGAAAATGGTGCTGGTCATCTCAATCTTGACCATGACATTGGGCAACGTCGCAGCGCTCTGGCAGAGCAACGTGCGGCGGATGATGGCCTATTCATCGATCGCGCATGCGGGGTACCTGTTGATTGGCTTGGCAACGGCGATGGGATTGAACGGCGGTGAGCCGCTCGGTAATGCTGCCGTTGGCGCCACGCTGATGTATGTGGTGGTCTATTCACTGGCCTCGGTTGGCGTATTCGCATCGCTGGGATATTTGAGTGACACGGACCATTCATGTGACACAGTTGAGTCACTCGGGGGTGTCGGCCGATTGCATCCGATGATGGGTGGAATGTGTGCCATTTGTCTGTTTTCCTTGGCGGGCATCCCTCCGTTGGCTGGCTTCTGGGGCAAATTCACCTTGTTCCGCAGCGCTTTGGATGCCGGACTGCAGGCAGGCGATGTTTCTCAGCGGAGTTGGTTCCTGGCACTGTGTATTTTGGGTGTCATCAACGCCGCTGTGGCCGCAGCTTATTACCTGCGGTTGATTGCGGCGCTCTATTTTCAGCCCTCGGTTGATGGTAGCGATGCCTTGCCGTCGGCTGGAAACACCGGAGCTGGCTTGGCTGCCATCTTCAGTGGCCTATTGGTCGTGTTGATCGGCATCCGCACCGGCGGTGCACTGACCGGCACTCGTTCAGCTGCAGATGCCTTGTGGACGGGCGGTAAGTCGCCTGCAGTCTCGGCGAACGTAGCTCCTGCCGAAGCGAGCGTCGCGCTGGAACGGAATGCCGCGGACACTCAACTGACATCGAGTCGTTGAGATCATGGCGAGGCAAGTGAGCGGTAAGCGAGCGCTGTCGCGGATCATCGACGAGACGCCTCGCCCTGTCTACTTGGTGGATGCTACCCGGCGTCTGCTGTTCTGTAATGACGCCTGCCTGACTTGGTTGAATCTCACAGAGTCAGAAGTGGTGGGCATGACCTGTCGCTATCACGCCGTCGCCCTCGCCGATACGAAGCCTTGGGATGGACTCTGTCCGCCTCCCGCCGCGTTCGGAGCGGAATCGACACACGGCACGATTTGGTATGACGCGAACGGGCAGCGTTCGTATCGAGAAGTGCAGTTCCTTAAATTGTCCGATCAGCCTGATGTCCTCGTGGCAATCGCCGCGACTGATGCGAGCACCAATCCGCCGGGACTGCCGCCAGCAGGTGCCACCCGCGATCCTGATCATTTACACACGCAGTTGATTCATTTTGCTGCGGGGCGCAATCGGACGAACGCATCCGACCAGTTGGTTGGTGTGAGTCCAGCGATCCGGCGGGTCCGTCGACAGTTTGAGTTGGCTTGTCAAAACGGTACCGCGACACTTGTGACGGGACCGCCGGGAAGTGAATGCAATCAATTGTTGCGTGCAATCGCAGCCGCGCGCGCTTTGACGGACGCGGCACGCTTGCTGCCAATCGACTGTTCATTGTTGGACGCCGAGTTGTTTGAGAGTGTGCTGATGCCGCAGATCGAGCACGCGGTCTCGACAACCGCTGGGCGTGTTCAGATTTTGCTGTTTGATGTAGATCGACTACCGCAGCCCGTGCAGCCGTTGCTGGTCGCGCTGCTGGAAGATTCAGTCGGCTTGGCCGCCGACGTAATGGCGACGGCTGAGTGCTCGCTGGAAAATGTTGACAGCTATGATCGTCGTCTGCGCGAGCATTTGTCGGTGTTGACACTGCAGCTACCGCCGCTGGTCGATCGATTGGAAGATGTACCGCTACTCGCACAGAACTTCGTCGAGTTGCTTAACGCGGATGCAGCAATCGAAAAGTCGGTGGGCGGCTTCTCGCCGGAAGCGATGGACCGGCTCGTGAACCACAGCTGGAAACGGAACATTGACGAATTGCGAGAGGTTGTCAGCGCCGCTTTTGCACGTTGTGATTCGTCGCTGATTCAAATCAGGCATCTACCGGAACGTTTGACGTTGGCGGCTGATGCGGAATTGTACCCCTTGAATCCACCAGAAACGATTCAATTGGATGAGTACCTCCAAAGCATTGAGAAAGAGTTGTTGGAGCGAGCGTTACGCGTGGCGAATGGCAATCGAGCGCAGGCGGCGCGTCTGTTGGGGATTCCGCGAGTCCGCTTGCTGAGACGCCTGGAGGCTGCGGGGCTAGCCGTCCGTCCTGACATTCCCTTTATTCCTGTCGACGACGAGTCCACCGAATAGGGAATTAACGTGAGTGCGATTCGCCAGCCTTGGATTGACATTTGGGAACCCGCAGGCGAGTGGACGCGCGCCATTGCACGCCATTTACCATCACGGGAATGCATCTGTTACCGCAGTGACGGAGCCACGTGGGCAACACTGACGCCGATTACGTTCGCAGCGGGCGCGCGAAGTGTTGGTGGGCTTTCGCCAATCAGTCTCGTCGTTTCGAACTCGGAATTGTGTTTGGACATGTGTCGCCTAGTCGAGTTGCTGCGACTCCAGACAGATCCTGCCCTGATAATGGTCGTGGTGCGACCGGCTGCGCAGCCGATGGCGTGGAGATTTCGAGAGGCCGGCGCTGCCTTGATCTTTGACGAATATTGGCAAGCAGCGACAATCGCTCGACTAATTCGTCGCTTTTGGGCGCGCCGCTCTATACCGCACCTGTCGCTAGAAGACAAGATTTGGAAAAATCTACCCTGGCAGAATCTATTAGGACACGACGATAAGCAAGAGGTGCAAAATGTCAGAACCAACGATTGATGAAGCGCAGGTCAAACAAGTTTTGCAAGCGCTCAAGGACCCGGAGACTGGACGCAATGTCGTCGAGCTGGGCCAGGTGCAGGACGTGCAGGTGTCGCCGAGTGAGATTAAGTTGTCACTCGGGTTGACCACTCACTCTGCGCCATTGTGGAAAACGACGACAGCCAAGGCCGAAGAGCTGTTGCGAGCGGCGTTTCCGCAAGTCGCCAAGGTCGACGTGAGCCACACGCTTCACGTGCGTCGTCCGGAGAAGATTGGTGAAATTGGTCTGACGGCCAAAAGCGTTATCGTTGTCGGGTCTGGAAAAGGCGGCGTTGGCAAGAGTACCATCGCGACGTCGTTGGCGTATGGCTTGCAACGCGCTGGCTGTGCAGTCGGTTTAGTGGATGCGGACGTATACGGACCGAGCGTGCCGCATCTCTTGGGCTTATCGGGACGCCCCGAAGTTGTTGATCAGAAGATTCAACCAATCGTCAAAGATGGGATGAAAGTGATGTCGATGGGCTTCCTGGTTCCACCGGGTGAAGCCGTCGTATGGCGCGGACCGATGTTGCATGGCGCGATCACTCAGTTCCTGCGCGATACAGCCTGGGGCGATCTCGATTACTTGATCATCGACATGCCGCCTGGTACGGGCGACATCGCTTTGACGTTGTCGCAAATCCTGCCGCTCACGGGCGCCGTGGTTGTGTGTACGCCGCAGGAAGTCGCGCTATTGGATGCCGTTAAAGCGATTTCCATGTTCCGCAAGGTCAACATTCCGATTGTCGGCATGGTTGAGAACATGAGCGGCTTTATCTGCCCTGACTGCGAACGTCGTTATGACATTTTTGGTCGCGGTGGTGCCACTGAGAAAGCGCGCGAGCTCGATGTACCGATGCTTGGCGAAGTGCCAATCAACATGGGGATTCGCACGCGCGGCGATGCTGGTGAGATCGCGGAAGTGTTTGCCGACGA
>JAGQPK010000653.1 GCA_020426755.1 Planctomycetales bacterium | reverse complement strand
GAACGGCCTGCAGTGCAAACACGAGTCCCGTCGGATCGAACTCGAGTTTGCCTTGTTCAAACGCCGGCAGCCAGACGGACTGCAAGTCACGCGCCGTCTGCCACAAACAGAAGTCCAAGAAACGGTCACGTGGCAAATTGACGGCACGCATCGCGACGACGCAGGCTTGCGGAACTTGCACGCCGCTGAGAGCTCGGACAGCTTCCAAACGCACACGCGGGTGTTCGTCAGTCGCCAGCGGCGTTAGCTGTGCAAGTGGGTCCTCGACAAGCGAAAGGCATTGGCCGAGCACGCGCGTGGCGCCGGCGCGGACCTGTCCGTCACCCGCACTTAGCAATGATTCCAAGAGATCGGATGGGCAACGATCGAGTGCCTGGTACATCCAGAGCGCATTCAGCCGAGCGAGATCCTGTTGATCGGCCGTGAGTCCTTGCACCCAGTTGTCGAGAGCCGGCACGACTTCTTCTGCGCCACGCTCTTTCAATACCTGACGAGCATGTTGTTGTTGCCACGGTTCGGGTGAGGCCAGTAGTGACACGAGTGTGGCAGTGTCCTGTTGCGTCAGGTCGATCCGCGGGACGAGCGGTCGGTTCTTTGCCGTAATTCGCCAGATCCGCCCGTGTACATGGTCACGGCGCGGGTCGCGAAAATCGACTTCGCCATGTTGGATGATGGGGTTATACCAGTCGGCGATGTAGATGGCTCCGTCCGGACCCAGCTTGACATCGATCGGTCGGAAGGCGACGTGCGTCGATTTAACGAGTTCGTCGAGTTCGGTCGACTGAAACCCACTTTCGCTCGGTGTGACAACATAGCGGCACACGCGATGCGCGCGGAAATCGTTGGTGATCAGATTGCCTTGCCACTCGTCGGGCAGATGGCTGCCGCCAACAATCTCGAGGCCACACAATTTGGGTTTGCCAGGGTTGAGTCCATTGACGACGCGTGCTGCTCCGGGCGAAGTAATCCCGACGAAACCGGGAAAGACGTAGTTGATGCCTTCGCCGCCAGCTCCGTCCGTTTCAAACGTGGCACCGTATTTGTCCCAGGCGGTGCCCCAGGGGTTGACGAGGCCCAACGTCAGGATTTGAAGGTCCATTTGAGCGGGGCGAAATCGCCATACGCCCGCGCCGTTCATGCGTTTGACACCCGTCGGCGTTTCCAGGTGGCTGTGGATGTAAATTGATTGGTTCATGTAGAGCGACGAATCGGGACCCCAGCGCAATGTGTGGAGAATGTGGTGCGTGTCCTCGGTGCCGAACCCCGAGAGCATCACGCGTTCTTGATCGGCGCGACCGTCGCCGTCCGTGTCGGCTAGATGCAGTAGCTCGGTGCTATTCGCCACATAACAGCCACCGTCGCCGGGCAATACTCCGGTCGGAATCAGCAGGCCATCGGCGAAGACAGTCGTCGAGTCGGCGCGGCCATCTCCGTCCGTGTCGTCGAGTACGAGTATCTTGTCGGTTGCCGCTTGGCCCGGGCGAATCTGTGGATACACTTCGCTGGCGGCAATCCAGAGTCGACCGCGCGCATCGAAGTTCATTTGGATCGGCTTGGCAAGCAGCGGATCGGCAGCGTAAAGCTGGATGTCGAATCCGTCCGCCACCTGCAATTCACGCCGCTCGAGCTCCGGATCCGTGGGCGGAATGTTCTTGAGGTCGCGCTGGGCAAAGGCGATCGGGGGGAACGTCAATGCAATCAATAGAGTGACGCAAGGACGGCAGTAAGACTTCAGCAGAGTTGGCTTCATGTCGGTGGGCTTATTCGCGGTAGGACTATGTCGGCAGATGGTTTGTTATCACGTATGGCAGACAAGACGATCAGGTCGTCCAGGACGAGCTGTAGTCTGGTCGCGATGATCGATGCGAGTTAAGGCTGGCGAATGAGTTCGGCTTCGATCGATGTCGGCTGGGCCAACGGATTGATCGCTGCTTCGACTTGGTCGATGAGCGGGTCGAATTGAGGGATTTCGACGGCGTTATTGCCTTGCTCATGTTTGCGAAACAGAAACAAGTAAGTTTCGTTTTGAGGTCGCCAGCGATGGAAGTAAAGCTGGTTCTTGTGACGCATTTCTGTCAGAAGTGAATTGGCCTGAACGCTAGTCCAGGTCGGCAGTGAAATCCCGTCGGACCAATCATCGGCGGTGGCCGTAATTGCTGGATGTCCGTTCAATCGCAATTGATAATTGCCCGGTGGCAAATGAGTAATACGAATCGATTGGGCGGACGGCAATTGCACGTTCGGCGGCGGAATCGCTGGCGATACGTCACTTATTCTCCACTGCAGATGAGCGGCGTTGCCAGTAAGTTGCGCGACTCGGCAGCCGACCGCGCGGGCCTGCATGCCTTCCGCATCAAGCTCGCACTGACAACTGGTTGGCTGCAGTCCGAGTTCCTTGAGCACGGTTTGAGCGGCCAGCCAGTATCCGAGTGAAGTGAGATGCATGCCGTTGTCAGTGAGTGGCCCTGTGTAGCCCAGTTCGTGCGCAGTTGGCTCGAGTTGGCTGAAGAGATCGACAACTCGATACTGACGCTGTTCGGCAAGCTGGCGAATTGCGTCGCTGTAGAGCCGCAGGTTGGCGTTCTGCGTCGCTGGGTCGCGAAGTGCGGGGCCCGCGGCTTCGCAGGGCGTGGGCGTGAGCAGAATAAGTTCGGCACCGGTTGACGCGAGTACATCGAGCAAACGCTCGTAGCCGGCGATGAAAGAGTCCAAACCGTTCTCGCCTGCAAACGACTCATTGCCTCCGTAAGCGACGAAGATCAGCGAAGGGGCTTCGGCGAAAACGTGTGTTTCGAGATGTTCGAAACCGTCCTTGGCCGCACCAAAACGTGCGCGAGCTTCGCCCCAAACCGTGTCGCCACTCCAACCAAGATTTCGCTGCACGACCTTTGCCGCAGGGAATACAGTAGTTAGCGCAGCTTCAAGGTAGCCGTAGCGTTGCTCGCGTTCGATGAATGTTCCGCCCAACCAGACAACTCGATCACCAGCACGCAGAGTGAAGGGACCGTCGCTCGCAACACGAGTCTCAATTTTGCGTGGCTCGGTGGCGGTTGCGATCGTGCGTCCGCCATCACTCCAGGGCGCGGTTTGATCAACAGGCCCAGATACATGCACGGCGCCCCAGGGGGTGCGCGCTTCAATCGTAGGGTCCCACGTGCCGTCGCGTTGGATCTTAGCTTGCCACGTATCGTCCGTGACGATCTCACGTTCACCGTCGGCCGTCTCTACGGTCAGTTGCAGCGCTAACCCAGCCGGGCCATCGGCGTCGTTGTAGCAGCGAATGAGCAGTTCGTTCTCGCCATCGGTCAACAGTGCGTCGACTTGATAAGCGTCCCACTGCTGCCAATCGTTGCCAAGTCCTACGAGCCGACCGTTGAGCCGCAATGCGTAACGATTGTCGCAGGTAATTCGCAGTAATCCTTGGGTTGGTTTAGATAACTGGAAAGTATGTCGGAAGTCGCAGCGACCCGCCTTGGCTTGTGTCTGCGCATGGGGCGTTCCCCACAGCCACTGCGGTTGAGCTGCAAGTGATGAATTCGTGGTCAGTGCGATGGCAAGGAGTGTCAACAGGTAGGCAGCGAGGCGGGAGAAGCAGGTGCGTCGGGCTTTGCCAGGTCCGACATACTGCGGAGCGAACAGCATGCGATGTTTTCCTCTTACATGTTAGGCGGACTACGTCACTTTGACTTTTTTCTTCGAGATTTCGCACACCGGTGATGAAG
>JAGQPK010000652.1 GCA_020426755.1 Planctomycetales bacterium | reverse complement strand
CGTTCCTCGAATTGACCGCGGTACTTGGTACCAGCGACCATCATGGCCAGATCAAGTACGACGATGCGCTTATCGGCGAGCAGTTCGGGAACGCTGCCATTCACGACGCGTTGAGCAAAGCCTTCTACGATCGCCGTTTTACCGACGCCTGCCTCACCGAGTAAGACCGGGTTGTTCTTCGTGCGGCGGCAGAGAATCTGGATGGCACGCTCGATTTCGCGTTCGCGACCAATCACCGGATCCAACTTGCTTTGGCGAGCCAGCTCAGTCAGGTCACGACCGAAGCTGTCGAGTGCCGGCGTTTTCGACTTGCCGCCCTTCGCCCCCGTACCCCCTTCGGCGGAAACACCTTCGCGTCCCCCGCGGCCGGTCTCGGCACCTTCCATGCCGTGTCCCAGCAGGTTGAGTACCTCTTCGCGAACTTCTTCCAGTTTCAGGCCGAGGTTCATCAGAACCTGGGCGGCGACGCCCTCCTGCTCACGCAGCAACCCCAACAGAATGTGCTCGGTGCCCACGTAGTTGTGGTTGAGACTTCGAGCTTCTTCCATCGAATACTCGATGACCTTCTTCGCTCGGGGAGTCTGCGGCAGCTTGCCCATCGTGACCATCTCGGGGCCGCTCTGGACGAGCTTCTCGACTTCCAGGCGAATCTTGCGGAGATCGACGTCCAGGTTCTTGAGGACGTTCGCGGCGACGCCGCTGCCTTCCTTGACCAGTCCCAGCAAGATGTGCTCGGTGCCAATGTATTCGTGGTTAAAGCGTTGCGCTTCCTGATTGGCAAGCTGCATCACTTTGCGGGCGCGATCAGTGAATCTTTCGTACATGGATTAAATACTCCTGCGGAGCGATGGGACCACGCGAGATGCGCAGAGCACGCACCACGGCATCCGTTCATCCTTCATTATGGTTTAAATTGGGCGAGCGACCGGCAAATGCCTCGCATCCTTGGCAAAGCATCAAGCAGTGTCTACCGCTTGCCATGCTGATTATGCTCGCTTTAGCCCGACAGGACTAGCCAGCCTCCCGTAACGGCCGTTGTTCGGCTTTTTGCAACTCGTCGACACTTTGTTTTTCATTCGGTTCCTTCAATGCTGATTGGCCGTACGCAGCCAACTCTACTATCTCCTGAGCCACTTCAGACGAGTTGCTACAACTCTCTTCGGCTACCTCCGACGATGTTGACACACGCGAACCTGCCGCGCGAAAATCCCACCGACGAGGTGATTTGACAACAGGGGACACGACTGCAGCGAGTTGTCCCAAGTGCTCCCACTCACGTCGAATCTCCAAGTTCCATTTACCGGCGTCTCGCCATCTCTGCAATCGACGCAATTGCTCCTTCGCCTCGTCAACTCGATGAGCACGTCGCAGCAGGGTGACCAACAATAGGCGTGATTCGATATCATCAGGCTTGGCCTGCAGTAACTGCTGCAGAAGTCGCTCGGCGTTTTCCCGTTGTCCCCTTAAGTATTCCCGACGAGCCGATAAGAACAAGTCGAGGTGCTCGTCCGAAAGCCGTGCCCGCTGCCAGGAAATGCGAAACAGGCGAGCATCCCACACTCCCCATCCAACCAGCAATACCAGCCCACCTGCCAAGCTTCGCTGGACGCTTGGGGAAATCCAATCCGGCCAAACACGTCCGAGCAATAGGAAGTTCGAGAGCACCGCGAACGCGATCGCGTACATCAGTCCAACGATATCGCCCGCCCACCAAAGTCGCGCCAGGCCAGGCCACAAGTCGGCAGCCCCGCGTAAAAGACTCCGCGGGCTCGTATTCGCTGTTCCATCCATGGATATAGAATCGCCCTCTCAGCAATCAGCCAATGGGCATCCCTAAGCCCCCCAACTTGACGCTGTTTCGGCAGTCTAACAGCGATGCGAAAATCGTTCAAGCCAAAGCCGAGCGCTGAATTGCAGGATGCCTTGCCAACTGCCACACTGCACATATCTTCTGCATCTTCAAACGTCTCTCTTACCATTACTCTGCCTGCCGAATCTCGCCGCAACAGTCACCACGTCATGAACGCGCCAGATCCTAATGCGTCCTCCAATCGCGAACAAACACGCTCAATGTCATCGTTGAGCGTGTGGCGAACTGTCGACGCCAATCTGAATCGTGCCGCGGAAGGATTGCGAGTCATCGAGGACTACGTTCGGTTCTTTCGCGACGATCGTTCTCTCGCCGCCGCCTGCAAGCAGCTCCGTCATCAATTAGGAGTTGTCGCCTGCCAATTCCCATCCCGTCCGCGTCTAACCAGCCGCGACGCGACAAACGATGTGGGCCGGCACATTACAACAGCACAGGAAGCAACTCGCCACGATCCTGACGCCGTTCTCGCCGCAAACTTTAACCGCGTCCAACAGGCTCTGCGCAGCTTGGAGGAATGGGGCAAACTAATTAACGTCGGCGCAGCGGCGCAACTCGAACAAATCCGATATGACTGCTACACATTACAATCCAAGTTCGAACGGGCGTCGGGAGCAGCGGAACTGCATGCCGCCCTGCTCTATGTATTAATCGACGAAGGCAAGTCACCGACCGACTTCGTCGAGCGATTGACCGCGATCGTGAGCGTTCAGGTTCCTCTCGTCCAACTCCGCGCCAAACGACTGGCAGACCGACCGCTATGGCAACTCGCCGAGCGGGCCCGTTCAATTACCCATGGTACACAAACCCGCTTGATCATTAACGATCGCGTCGATCTGGCGGCAGCCATCCAAGCCGACGGCGTGCACTTGGGTCAGGACGACCTGCCGATTGAAGTGGCCCGGTCCATCGTCGGCCACCAGATGTGGATCGGTGTGTCGACACATAGCCTCCGTCAAGCAGCTGCAGGCGAACAAGCTGGCGCAGACTACATTGGCGTCGGGCCAACGTTTCCCTCGGAGACAAAATCTTTCGAGGACTTTCCTGGCTTGGACTTCCTCCGCACCGCTGCCGCCCAGATTAGTACACCCAAATTCGCCATCGGCGGCATCGGTGCGCACAACCTGGCCGAGGTCAAGTCGGCAGGCATCCGACAAATCGCCGTTAGTTCGGCGGTATGGTCGGCAGCGGATCCAGCCCGCGCCGCGCGAGACTTACTTGAGCAACTCCAACTGCCCACACCGGACAACCAAATATCGTAAGGCTGCCATTACTCCACTCGGCCCGGACTCGAACGCGTCTGTTGCCTGACGAGTACCTGCAAGAGACGCCATGAACCCGCTTACTCTCAACCTTCGTCCCACGAACGTTCCCGGCAAATGCGTGCGCGTGACTCGCAGGCAGTTCTCATTCCGCTTGTTGCTAGTGATGGTGGTGTTAATGCTACAGGCCACTTTGGGCAAACCCACTGTCGCTACGGCCCAAGTCCGCTACGCGCCGGCTGACAAGCTGGCAGATCTTGCCAACCAAGAGATCATCGAAAGCAGCGGCGTGGCTCGTTCAATCCGTCGGCCTGGTCTATTGTGGACACACAACGACTCAGGAGGCGCTGCGCGGCTTTATTTGTTCGATGTCGCGGGACGAGATTTGGGAGTCTGCGATCTGAAGAATCTGACGCCCGTGGACTGGGAGGATATGGGCGCATTCGCAACCGAGCGAGCGGCCTATTTGTTTGTTGCCGATGTAGGTGATAACCAGCACCGGCGCACCGAGTATCGCATCGATCTGATCAAGGAACCCGATCACGTACCTTGTGAAGTCGAAACCCGGTCGATTACGTTCCGCTATCCCGATGGAGCTCA
>JAGQPK010000651.1 GCA_020426755.1 Planctomycetales bacterium | reverse complement strand
CGCTGCTGGTGGACGTTTCGAATAGCATGCGTTACGGACGGGGAGCGCTGAACAAGTTCGACTACGCGTGCACGATCGCCGCGAGTTTGGCTTACCTGGTGCTACGCCAGAATGATGCGGTGAGCTGCATTGCGTTCGACCAGAAGATTCGCCGCACAGTCCCGTCCAGAACTCATCGCACACATCTGAATTCCATCGTGGAATCACTTGACGTATCCAACCCAGCCGACAAAACGGATCTGACTGGAGTACTGCGCGAAGTAGCCGAGACTCAGCCACGCCGTGGCTTGATGATTGTCATATCGGATCTGTTAGCAGATCGCGAAGGCACACAGCGTGGTTTGCGTCTACTTAGGCAACGCGGGCATGATGTTTTGGTATTTCATGTGCTGGACGACGACGAGCTCGACTTTCCGTTCAACGGCGCCACGCGCTTCGAAGGGCTGGAAACGGATGACTCGCTAACCTGCAATCCGCGGGCACTTCGCGAAGGTTATCTGGCGGCACTGCAGGCCTATCTTGATGAGACTCGTCGCGCATGTGCGCAGCAGGCGATTGACTATGAGCTGTTGCGGACGAGTCAACCGTTGGACGCCGCGATTGCGACGTTCTTATCCAAACGACTGGGCATGCGCCGCTCAGGGTAACCAAAGCAATCAAAGAATCAGAGCAGTTCAGGACGACATCCTGTCCTCAGCAAACGACGACGAACAACGCGGCACGCTATGCAGTTTATTCATCAATCACTGACCTGGGGCTTTCTGTTAATTGCCCTCCCGCTGTTGATCCACCTGATCAACTTGATGCGGCATCAACGGGTGCAGTGGGCAGCGATGGAGTTCTTGCTGGCGAGTTACCGCAAGCATCGTCGCTGGGTCTGGCTCAAACAACTCCTTCTGTTGCTCGCTCGGATGCTGGCCGTCGCCTGCCTCGTAGCGATGCTGGCCAAGTTGGTTACGCGCGACCAGTGGACTTCGTGGTTTGGCAGCCAGACGATTCATCACTTCATTGTCATTGATGACAGTTTGTCGATGGCCGACCGAACGGGAAATGGCACCGCCTTCTCTCGCGCTCGGCGCGCCATTGCGCGATTGGCATCGACCGCTCGGCATAGCGAACGACCACAACAGATCACGCTGATTCGTTCGTCTCGTGCCGCCGTCGCGGCCGATACAGCCGAATCCGCAAACTCGTGGATCGACCTGAACGACGTGCCACTCACCGACGAGATCGCGCAGGCATGGCAAGAAGACAACTCGCCTCTTCAAGTTACACAGTTCGCCGTCCCATTGACGCCGGCACTCAAGTTAGTCGAACAGCTCGCCAGCTCGTCAGACGCGCAGCAGCGTGTCTTGCACGTACTGTCCGATTTTCGCGCTCACGACTGGGAACAGCCCGGCGAACTGCGTGAACGCTTGAGCAAACTCAGCAAGCTCGGCGTCGACTTGCAACTCGTACGTTGCGTGGACTCTTCGGCGCCGAATTTGGCTGTCACTCGGCTGGTTCCAGAAATGGGCACACGGGCCGCCGGCGTACCGCTGATGATGTCCGTCGCCGTCAAGAACCTGGGGGACACGAGCGTACAGCAGTTGCGTCTCAAGCTACGCACCACGATTCACCCACGTTCGCCACAGGGCACCGAATCAGCAGCACAGACGAGTGAACTACCTGATCTATTGATTGACCGTGTCGACGCAGGTGAAACCACGGTCCGGCAGTTCCAGGTGTTCTTCACGTCGCCTGGCGAACATGAGGTCGAAGTTGAACTTCCCTCCGACTCCCTGGAGGCAGACAACCGTCGGTGGTGCGTCGTATCGCTGGAGGGTGGCGAATCAGCGTTAGTCATCGACAATTCCGAAGCCGAAAAGTCCGCCTACTACTTAGAAGCGGTCTTCCGTCCAGGCACCAAAGCACGCACGGGAATTGTGCCGTCTGTGCAGCCGAGCTCGTATCTGCGTGACACATCCGTCGAAGAACTGCTGAAGTATCAAGCGATCTATCTGCTCGATGTGGCGCCGCTAGAGACTACTTCGCTCGATAACCTCCGGGCGTACGTGGAACGAGGAGGTGGAGTTGCGTGCTTCGTTGGGCCGAACTTCAATCGTCCCTTCTACGACAACTGGTTTCAAACGGGACTTTTCCCAATTCGACTTGAACGGGCAATTCCCTTAGCAGTTCGGGCTCAAGACGTCGATGCCGACGTCCAGTTCCAAGACCACCCAATCTTCCATGCTCTCACGGGGCAACGCAATCCTTTTGCGTCGTCGGTTCGAATCCAGAAATATGTCGCCGCGGCGCGTGATTGGTCTCCCAGCACCGACGATGGAGTTCGCGTGTTGGCTCAATTGAGAGACGGTGCTCCGCTGGTCGTAGAGCGGCAGTTGGGCGGCGGTCGCGTCGTTTGCTTCTTGACCACCCTGGCTCCAGATTGGAACAACTGGGCTATGGAACCGAGCTTCATCGTGACGGCGCTACAGTTGCACGCACACCTGGCCCAAGGGCAAAGGCAACATCCCGACCAACGCGTCGGCGAGACAATCCGAGTCGATTATGACCCGGCTAAGTTTCAACCCGACGTCCAATTCCAAACGCCGGGAGCGACTCCTGAGTTACTGCATGAAGTGCAGAAAGAGGCCGCAGCGACAGGGGCTTCTCAGGAACGCCTGTCCGTGGAGCTCAACCCGCAAACTCTTACAATCGACGGTGTGGCCGAAACCGCTTATTCCGGGGTTTACGATGCATCGTTAACATCGCGCGACGGAAAGACCCTGCATCGCCGCTATGCTCTCAACGTAGATCCAACCGAGAGTGACCTCACGACGCTCGAAGCCAAACAACTAAGAACTTCACTCGACCCTGTCAATGTCCGTGTTGTGGATGTGGAAGCTGAACTGGATTCAGGCGACGATTTTGCCCGCAATTCTTGGAGTGAATGGCTATTGGGCATTCTGATCGTCCTGCTGCTGATTGAACAGTGGCTCGCCTACGTTCTCAGCTACCATCCACACGCCTCACGATCCGCAGGAGGCGCTACACAATGATCGGGCTCCTGTTCGCGAACCTGCTTCCTGGACTGCAGACATTAGCTGCTGCCCAGACTCGGACCGTCATCGATTTAATGCGCCGTCACGAACTGACAGAATGGTGGCACTGGTGGCTCTTGGCGTTGGCGTGCGCCGCTGTCGTCGCGTATGTCTCCTGGCTGTATCGTAAAGACAGTCTGGGTCTCCCACGTGGCGTGCGGTTGCTGCTACTCAGCCTACGACTAGTCGCGTTTACTGGACTGCTGTTGTTTTTCTTCGATCTGGAAAAACGCACGGAACGCCAAGTGACGCGAGCATCGCGCGTGGCTGTGCTGGTAGACACGAGTCAAAGCATGGGGCTCACCGATCATCGCGCCGGCAATGATTCAACGAGGTTGAATCGCGTCATCGAAGAATTCTCGCAAGGCCGGCTTTTGCATGACTTGCAACAGAAGCATGACGTGCTCGTTTATCGTTTTGATCAGACGGCCGCGCCTCAACCAGTTGCGACCTTCGCTAAACTCGCGTCAGACGATGTCTCGCACGAACAAGTCGACGTTGATGGGCAATCGATCCAGGCCAGTCGATACCTGTTGTTCGGCGCTGCTACGCTGGGTGGCTTGGCTCTCTTGAGCTTGCTGCTGCATCAGTTATCGGCAACGCTGTGGCGTGGGACGGAAGGCGAGTCTTATCTCCTACTGACGGGCATGGTCAC
>JAGQPK010000650.1 GCA_020426755.1 Planctomycetales bacterium | reverse complement strand
GAGTGCGTTGAAGCAACCGTTGAGCTTGAACATTTTCGCCTCCCGCCCGCTTTGCGACGACGCAAATGGGCATTGGCGTTCTGCAAAGTTTCGCGTGCTTAGTAGTTCGGCGTACAAGTTCGAGAGGGACGCATCAAAGGAGCACTGTCCTTGGCGCAACTTCCGGCCGTGAGGTACACGGCGCGCCGATTTAGCAGTTTCTACAGGCAGTTCTGTACGTTGGGAATGCATATAGCCGCGTCGGCAGATGAAGCCAAAGCCGCTTTTGTCTTGCTAGAATGGTCCGCATGAAAAGGACGCGAATCAAGGTCTGTTGCATCTCCACCATCGCGGAAGCACAGTTGGCAGTCGCGCATGGCGTGGACGCCTTGGGATTGCTGGGCGCCATGCCTACCAGCCCCCGAGCAATCGATATTGAGGTAGCCCGCGAGATTGCCAAGAGCGTCCCTCCCACGGTAGAGTCATTCTTTCTCTCGGCAGCGATTTCGGGAAACGAGATCGCAAGTCAGGTCGAATATTGTGGCGCAACCGCCGTACAGGTCGTTCGACATATCGACGCCGGCGAGTACCGGCGACTAATCAAGTTGCTCCCTGGCGTTAGGCGTGTGCAAGTCATTCACGTGGAAGACCACACGGCATTAGACCTTATCGAAGTATATGAACCCTATGTGCACGCCTTTATTCTCGATGGAGGCCGCGCAGATGCCGCGCCGGCAGAACTCGGCGGCACGGGACGCGTTCACGACTGGCGCATTAGCGCTGAGTTCGTGCGGCGTTCATCGAAGCCGGTGTTTTTGGCTGGCGGCATTGATCTCCACAACGTGAGAGAGGCCATTGCTACGGTCGCACCGTTCGGATTGGACTTGTGCTCTGGTGTGCGTCGGGCAAACCGTCTCGACCCACAGTTGCTGAACAAGTTTACGGAGAACGTTTGGCGAGCATAATCACCGACGGTGATTCACGGCTGAGATCGACACCGTTGATCGGTCGGCCAGTTGTTCAGCTTGATTGCGGTGAAGGCGGTGAAGTTTCCAGATCAGCAGGCAGCTTCGGACGAAGCGTGGCAGGAGCGACAGATGTTAGTTCCGTGAGACGTCACAAAACAATAAATGGACCTGACGGCGCGAAGCTGGTGGAGTGCTACTGATCGCTGAGTGAGCGCCTTGACGTACCGCTGACCGCAGACGGGTCGGTCGTCGTTGGCCGTGGCACCAACCCACAAGGCGAGCCCGACATTTGGATCGCCTATCTCGACGACGCCGAGCGCGGTGATTTCAATCGTGACGGCGTGATTGACGCTGCCGACATTGATCAGCTCACGACGGCGACGGTGATGAATCCGACATTTGGGTATTTCGATCTGGATGGCTCGGGGATGGCGCACGGCGACGATCGGACTTATTGGGTCGAGCACGTTCGCAAGACGTATTTCGGCGATGCGAACCTGGACGGTGAGTTTGGCAGTCGCGATCTGGTGACGGTGTTTACAGCGGGCGAGTACGAAGACGAGCTTGTCGGCAATTCAACTTGGGCCAGTGGCGATTGGAATTGGGATGGTGACTTCACGACGTCTGATCTCGTGAAGGCATTTGATGCAGGCGGCACCGAGCAAGGTCCGCGCGTCGCAGTGGCTGTGCCAGAACCTACGACGTGCAATTGGCTGCTCGCATTTGCTCTCGGTCTATGGTCACGTGCTCGTCGGCACCGAGCGGCAGCACCTTTTCGCGTCATTCGCTTGTTTCGCGGTTATTATTGAACCACGAAATACGCCAAATACGCGAAAACTACAGGAACGGCACGTGACTACAAAAGATCGAGTGCAATGACTGGTATTCGCGGCCGTAGGGTTTGGCGTTTGATTCAGCAGAGCATCTTGCTCCTGAGTGTCGGCTGCGCCACTCCTGCCTTAGCGGTGGAGATCTCATTTCGGTATGCCGAGTCATTAGCAAACGATGCGCGGCTACAGCTCGGAATGGAACTGGCGGCAGACGCCTGGGAGCGTTATCTGCTGGATCCCGTGCAGGTCGTGATCGACGTGCGCGGCGGCTCAATCTTTGAACTCGGCTTCGCGGCGGGCCTGACGTTTACTACGCCGGAAGTGATTGCCTACGAACAACTTCGCGAAGCTCTCGCAGCGGACGCGTCAACGTTCGACGATCTCATCGCGGTGAATCACTTGCCTGCCGGGCCGAACTTGGCGTTTTGGATGAACGAGCCGGACGGCCGTGTGACGCTCAATCAAGAGCAGCTTGGCATCAACGGCTACCTTGACGTGCCCCGTGCGAATGCCAAGGCGTTGTCACTTCCGGTGAGTGGCGACGAGACGACTGCGGATCCCGAGATCGTTTGGAACGAGTTCGCGCTTAATAGCTTGTTCGACTTCGATGCCGCAGATGGAATCGACGGCACCGACTTCGTCAGCGCAGCGATTCATGAAATCGGGCATGCCGGTTGTGATCGGCGCTGCGAGTTATATTTGGCGGCAATCGGCCGGGCCGTTGGCCCTGAAGCTCGTAATTCGCATGAAGTCCCAGCCCTGCGGACTGGGCTAGGAAATCCGCTGGGGCGTTGCCCCGGAACTGACGGATCACACGTTGCACTAGTTTTGATTCGCACCTACTGCCGGCGACAGTTGAACCGCCGGCAGGCGATGTAGTTACTGCCTATTCAATTTCGCTAACGTCTTGGCGACGGCGATCGTGCGTTGGTTTTCAGCGCCGAGTGTTTCGTTGTAAATCTCCCAGGACTCATGCAGCAGCGATTTGGCCTCGGCGAGCTGGTCGTCGCGATTTGCCAGGAGATTGCCGAGGATGTGGAGGGCGGACGCGGTGCGTGGCTGTCGGCCGTAGACTTCGCGTGCTCGCGCGGTGGCTTCGCGTAGATATGCTTCCGCCTTCTGCGTCTCGCCCGCTCCAACCATGCGAGTCGCAAAATCAATCTGGATGTGCGTCACCGCGGGATGGCGTTCACCAAGAAGGTCACGTAATTGCTGGAGCAGTTGCTCGGTTTGCTGATAAGCGACTTGATTGTTTTTTGCCTGCCAGTTGATCGCCGCGCGAATCCCCAAGGTCCAGGCCTGCAGATAATCACTGCCGCCGGGCAACGTCAGCAATTGCGAGCCCGCCTTACCGAGTGAAATTAAGGCGCCGGCGAAGTCGCCTTCGACGCGTGCAACAATTGCCTGCCCAAGATAAGCATGCGCCAAATCGTAACCTGAATGCGTGGGTTCACTTTCACGAATCGTGACGACCTGCCGAAAGGTACGACTGGCCAACTGTCGCTGTTCGTAATCGCTACGGGAACTCTCCATCGTGACCATCGCGAACAGCAGCTTGGCGTTAGCACCGCGCGGATCGAGTTCGCCGTACGCTTCGTTGCCGAGCTCCACGGCCTCCTGTAGATAGGTTACCGCGGCGTCATAGTAGCCGTAAACGTAGCGCACAACACCGAGTGTCATCAGCGTTTCGATCAAATCCGTGGCCGCGACGTCGGTTTGATGCTCGCGCTGCGTTGCCAACGCCGACTGCAATAACGCATCGACTTCTCGAAAATCTCCCAGACTCAAGTAGACCTGAGCAATTCGCGTCGTCAGTGCCGCGCGCACAACCGGCTGATCCTTCAGTTCGCTATCAAGCCGGGCCCGCCCTCGCGCCAGCAGCTGCGTGACGGTTGGATTCGCATCATCATCATTGCTTGGCCCAAACTGATAGTCGAGAAAGCCAAAGCGATCGGCACTGT
>JAGQPK010000064.1 GCA_020426755.1 Planctomycetales bacterium | reverse complement strand
TGTCATTCGCGCCGATGACCGTGCCGTCCATCTCGAATTCGATCACCGCTTGCGATCGGTCAATGGCAGCAAAGTAGCCGCGGTAGTCGGAGTTGAGCAGCTCTTGCTTGCATTGCTCGGTGATGTCGCTCCATTCCAGCACGTTACCGACGTAGTTGCCAGCGGCATCGCGTTGAGCGGAAACCTGCAGCGCGAACTTCATCGGGCCAACTTCAATGCGAGTTTGGTAAGGCAACCGACTGGCGTCAGCCAACAGATCGCGCTGATGCTTGGGGTTCTTGTGGAAGATATCGATGCACGTGCCGAGCAACGCATCCGGATTGAAGTTCGGCCATACCTTGCGGAACTCATCCAGATTCGCCCTCAGCATGTCAAACGTACGCTTATTGGCGTAGGTGACTACAAAGTCGCGGTCGACCATCATCATGGCCGTTTGCGTGCCGTCGACGGCAGCCGAGAACTGCGACAGCTTCTGGCGAGCTTCCTCGACGGTCGTCGTATCAACAGCGAAGACGGTCACCTTGGTTAGGCGGCCGGTCTTGTCCAACCAGGGCAACACGGTGGCATCGACGTCTGCGGTCGTGCCAGTTTTCGTGTTGAGTGTGAGGTGAACTTGAGCCTGATCGGTGTGACGCAGTTCGTCCCACACCTTTCGCAGGGCACTGACGGAGGCTTCGGTCAGCAACGAAAAGATGCGTTTGCCTTCTAGTTCGTCGACCGAGTACCCTGTCAGGTTCGCGAATGTCTCGTTAGCGGTAACGAACTCGCCATCCGCTCCCAGTTCGACCAGGCCTTGGGTCTGGTCAATGGCGTTGAGAATCGCTTCAAGTTCCGCAGCGGAACGCGAGGGCTTGCTGCCCGAGGTTGCAGTTCGAGTTGAGGTCTTTACGTTCTTTGTCATGTCGTGGTTTCCCGATTATTAGTTGGTTCGATGTGCGTTAAGTAACGGCGCGGGGGCCGAGCCGTCCGGTGGTATCCGCTTTTCGAGCTGATCGAGGAAGCGGTTTGTTTTCGTGCTAACGAACGCCGGCGAGTTGCATCTCGTTGGCATTCGGCGAGCCCAGCAACTTTTCGATGTCGAGCAGCGTAATCAGCCGCTCGGAAGATTTCGCCAATCCGGTGACGAACGTCGTATCGATTCCATTGCCAAGGTCGGGTAGCGGTTCGATGTCAGCGTCGCTGACGTTTAACACGTCGGAGACGGCATCGACCACCAGGCCCATAACCTTCTGTCCCACCGTGACGACAATAATCACAGTGAACTGGTTGTAGTTGGCAGCCGACATATTGAACCGGCTGCGCAAGTCCACGACAGGCACTACAGTGCCGCGTAGGTTCATCACGCCCTTGATGTACACGGGCATGTTCGGGATGTGTGTCAAATGAGTTAGGCCCTTGATCTCCTGTACGCGGAGAATGTCGATGCCGAACTCTTCATCGCCGAGCGCGAACGTCAGAAACTGACTGCCGCCTTCGGATAGTTCGGCCAGGGCTCCACCGGCTACGTTGTCATGCACATTGATGCTCCTATGAAGGACGTATGTTTACGATTTAGGTTTGAGAAGCGATTGCCTCGAGCAACTCCTGGTCGCTCGCTTCCGATTCGGGTTCGGAATCTGTGTCCGTCTCCTCGGCATCGATGATCATCGTGCTGTTGGGATCGGACACACGGTTTCGATTTGGCAATGCGGTCAAGCCGCCAACATCGAGAATAAGCGCGACGCGACCGTCGCCGAGAATGGTCGCACCCGCAACTCCGGCGACCTTCTGAAAGTTCGTCTCCAAGTTCTTAATGACGACCTGTTGCTGTCCGATAAGTTCATCGACGACGACGGCGTACTTACGTCCTTGCTCTTCGATGATGACGAGCAATTGCGTCGTATCGTCCTCGTGATGGCAACCTTCCGGATTCAGCATGCGGTCCAGGAACAGCAGGGGAACCACTTCGCCACGCAGCGAAACGACCTCGCCAAGTCCCAACATCCGCTTGATGTCGCCTCGTTGTGGACGGATCGATTCGACCACACAGAGCAAGGGAATGACGTAGATAGCGTCCCGCAGTCGCACCAGTAGGCCGTCCAGAATGGCCAGCGTGAGTGGCAGGCGGATCGTAATCTTGCATCCTTCGCCCGGATTGGACCGGACGACGATACTGCCCTGCAACTCTTCTACGTTCCGTCGCACGACATCCATGCCGACTCCACGTCCAGAGACATCGGTAACTTCCGCCGCCGTCGAGAAGCCGGCAGCGAAGATCAATCCGAAAACATCCTCATCCGTCATATTTTGATCGGACTCGATGATGCCACGTTCAACCGCCCGTTTCACGATCAGACTACGGTCCAGTCCGCGACCGTCGTCCTCCACTTCGATCATGAAATTGCCGCCTTGGTGGTACGCTCGCAACACGATGCGACCTTCGGCCGGTTTGCCGGCCGCGATGCGTGCTTCACTCGATTCGATACCGTGATCGATCGAATTGCGAACCATGTGCAGCAGCGGATCACCGATTTGATCCACAACGGTCTTGTCGAGTTCGGTGTCTTCACCTTCTGTTTCGAACCGTACCGACTTACCCAGCCTGCGGCTCAAATCACGCACGACACGAGCCATCTTCTGGAACGTCGCGGCGACAGGAATCATTCGCAACGACAGGCTCATTTCCTGCAAGTCACGGACGATTTTTCCGAGTTGAACGAGGGCCGCCGAGTCGCTATTGAAGTTGCGCTGAATCCATTCCTGCTCCACCATCGACGTGCCGATCACCAACTCACCGATCTGATTGATCAGCTTATCGAGTCGTTCACGGTCCACGCGGACGGTTTCTTTGCCGTGTGAACCACTCGCGGCGGCACCGCCCGACGGCTCAGCGCGACGATCTTCGACGCGTCGATCGCCGACACGCCGTTCACCGACTGGCGCGTTGGTTTCGGCGGGGAGCGTCGTCAGCGTATCGCTATCCGTCGCGGCCGTGCCGTCAGCACCGTCAACTGGTGAGGCAGCCGCTTCGGTCGCGGCGTCAGCTGTCGGCGCCGCATCCGTCACCGAGTACTTGCTGGTCTCGTCCAAGAACATGAAGATCTCGGCGATGTCCGAGTCGGTCGCGTCCGTGGCGATCTCGAATTCCCATTCCAGGTAGCAAGCTTCCGGATCCAGTGTCTCGAATGACGGCACGTTGGCATATTCGAAGTGAGAACCTTGCACAGTGCCCAAGCGATGGATCTCTTCGATCAACATCACGGCGTTCTGGCCGAAACGGAAGAAGTCGCGCGACGGCTGGAAGTGCAGTTTGATGGTGCGACTGCCGGAGGTCGCAGCAACGTCAGCCGCAGTGGGCTGAGCAGTTTCTGGCGCGCCCTCTGGTTGGCCCTCGGCAGTCCGTTCGTTGTAGCTATGCAGCGCCTGGAACACTTCTTCCAAGTTCTCCGGCGCGGGTCCTTGGCTTTTCTCAGATTCCAGCAGTCCGGACAGTACATCCGTCGATCGCAGCAGCAGCTCGACCAACTCGGACGTCACGACGCTTTGTCCTTCGCGCAAGCGATCGAGCAAGTTCTCGAGTACGTGCGTGAAGCGGCTCACTTCATCAATACCGAAGGTCGAGCTAGCGCCCTTGATACTGTGAGCGGCACGAAAGATCGTGTTCAACAGTTCCGTATCATGAGGCGTGTCTTCGATCAGCAGCAGCGACGCTTCCATCCGTTCGAGATGTTCGCCGGCTTCCTCAAAGAAGGTCGCTCGAAATCGGCTCATGTCGATTTGCATGGTACCAATCCCCCATGAATTAACGCACGACTCGGCTGACCACACTCAGCAGTTGGTCAGGCTGGAACGGTTTAACGATCCACCCCGTCGCACCCGCCGACTTACCTTCTTGCTTCTTCGAATCTTGCGATTCGGTGGTCAGCATCAGGATGGGGATGAACTTGAACTCCGGCTTGGCGCGCAAGTTTTTAATCAACGTGATCCCGTCCATGTTTGGCATATTGAGGTCAGTTACGACCAAGTTCAGCGCCTTGCCAGAACTCTTCTCGAGCGCATCCTTGCCGTCGACGCCTTCGATCACGTCAAAGCCGGCATTGCCAAGTGTGAAGGCCACCATCTGCCTCATGGAGGTCGAATCGTCAACAACCAGGGCTGTTTTGCTCATGCCAATTCCTCACCTTAAATGAACATTTCCAACGTTGTTCTGAGTATCTTGCCGTTGTCGACGCTGCGCCGAAGCGGCCCGTTGTTTACCGTCGATGGATCAGAAGAGTTCCACACTTCCGGCCATCTCGTCTTCCTCCGCTCCGTCGCAACTGCCGTGGATGTTTCTTTCCGAAGCAATCGTGTATTGGGACGACAGGCCGTCGAGTAGTTCCTGAGTGCGCCGTTGCACGCGCGGTGTTGCGTCGGCATCGACGTGAGCGGAAACGGCCTGGTGAATGGCCTGTATTCCATAGATCACATGCGCGATACGCTGACACACAGCGTCCTGAAACTGGAGCGACACGACAGCTTGTCCAATGTCTCGAGCCAACGAGGACGCAGCCTGTTCGGCATAAGAGATGCCTTTTTCCAAACGCGACTGTGTCGAGGCGAGTTGAGTGAGAGCATGAGTGACGGCGTCGCGCACATCCTGCAGCGACGAGGTTTCATTCTCAACATGTTGTTCCAGTTCGTCTCGCATCGAAACGATGCGGTGTCCGAGTTCGTCGACACTTTCGCGAATGCCGCTACTTGACGCCTCTACGCTCGCCGCCAACTCCCGCGTCTGATTCGCTACCTCCGCGAACGCGGCGCCGGATGAACCCGCGCGGACGGCCTCCATTTGGCCATTGAGCGCCACAATGCGGGCCTTGGATGAGATCTTTTCGATTCGTCCGAGTGAGTCGAATACTTCGTCCAAGCCATGGCGAAGAATCGACATCGTTTGTGCGTTGCGCTGAGAGAAATCGCCGGCTGCTTCCAGGCGGCTAAGCATCACGGTCAATTGCTCGGACGCCATCTGCACCAATTCCGCGCCGCTGGTGCCGTCCTCGTCACGCAACTGGGTATGTTCCACCACCTCGCGTGCCTGACGAGCCATGCCGTTGAAGTGTGAACAGATCTCAACGATCGAATGCTCGACTTCGTGGCTGACCTCGTTCAACTGCCCGACCAGAATATCGAGAATCGGCAGCACAGCCGCTGCCTCAATTCGCAATGCGCTATTTCTAAAAAAACCCGTCATCATCGCCCTTGGATTCAAATCATGCTGTTCATCAAAGAGAGTGAGCTAAGCCGCTGTTTCCGTTTCGGCCGCGGCCGGTTCCCAGCGCAGATGTCCGTCGATCCCGCACAGCTCAAACAACTTCGCCACGTCCGGCGATACTGCGCGCACCACAAATGCTTGGCCGGTCTCGTTGACCGTCTTCTGCAAGGAGAGCAGCACCTGCATCCAAGCCGCGTCGAGATATCTCAAATTGCGAACGTCGACTTCGAGCGAATGCCCATTCCACTCGTCTTCGCGCGCATGCAGCACATCGTGAAACCCATGCACGGAGCTAATGTCCAATTCACCCGACAATTCGAGCACGACATTGCCGTTTTGTACTTGAAGCTGATATTGGCCTGTCACCATTGGCGAAATCCTCGAATGCGTTGCCTCGTTGCCCCAAAAACTAGGCGCGCTCCATGACAGTTCAAGCCGATCGTAGTAACCGTGATTTCGTGTCGAGAACGCTTTGAGCCGTTTAGAAGTCACGACATCAGCGACGCTCTAGCAATCTGAACCGATTGCACTGCTGTTCAGTCTGTGACGCTTGAGACAGCTTTAGTTCAGCCTGGATCGATTAACCGCAGCGGTTACCGGGCCCGGTAAAACATCTAGCGATGCTGCAGACGAGTGACAGCAATTGCCGCGGCTGGAACGTTTTTTTCAAAGTTTTGTAAAAACGTGGTGACAGCCAGCGGTCCAATTCAACTTCACTGGCGTTTTTCCCGGGGTTTTTCCCGCACAACCTGCAACACGGGAAGTTGGCACGCGAGCTGCAATACGTCATTGCGTCGCGACGCGGGCTACTCTGAGATTCCTCGGGCGCCCGCGTGATCCGCTCGGACGCCGCGACAACAGATCTATCTCATCTCTCTGTTGACGACCAAGGAGGCTGTCATGCTGGTACTTACACGCAAGGTTGGCGAAAAGATCCGTATCGACGACAACATCGTGGTGACGGTATTGAAGACATCAGGGAACAGTGTGCGAATCGGCATCGAAGCCCCGGCGAACGTCAAGGTGCTGCGAGCGGAACTGCCTCCGCATCCCACCACCAACAAGCAGCCGGTTAAGCCGTTGGCATTGATCGAATCGACACCCCGTCCGGCTGCGTTGCGATTGGCCGACGGCGGCTCGCGACGGCAGCAAGCCTCGACAATGCCGCGCAACAGCTCGCCCCATGACAACACAGCGTCACACGCGGCGACAGCGTCGGCAACGACGTCCGCCCGTTCCAACTCCACCACACATCCCAACCGCTGGTCGATCGCAAGTATGCGTGATCGCGTCCAGGCAGCAGCCATGTCGACTGCCCACGGCTCGAATCCATCGAGTCGCTGATAGTACGACTTGAACCTTGGTGATCAACGTAGCGACGTTGAACCGAGCAGAAAACAGACTGTCTCGCTGCTGGATGCACGAGAGCAGTCGCACGATCAAATGGTCAGGGACTGGGCAACTCGGCTTCCACTGGCGGTACCTCTTCCAACTCCGGTGCAGCCAGAATTGGTAGTGGTTCGGCAACGACATGTGTGTCCTGCGGAACCACGACTCTCGCCAACGGCCGGCCCAGTGACAATCGTCCCGCTTGATCGAGGTGCCGCAGCAGGATGCGCTGCACCTCCAAGACGGTCCGCGGATGCCGGTGAATATTCAAGTGATCGGCATCGACAACAAGCTCACTCGTCGCGTTGCTTAACCGCGCGCTTTCGACATCAACGACACCGTCAGATTGACCGGCCACGCGCGACAGGACTCGGTCATGCGCAACCAGCCCAATCACATTGTGGTATTCGACCCACGGTGCCGGTTCAGCATGCTGCATGAGTTCGAGAATGGGCGACGTGGGCGAAAGTGAATCAATGCTGGTTTGAATCTCCATCAGGCCTCGGCCATTGGTGGGATGAATGGCCCGCATCGCCAGCTGATCGCGAGTCTTACGCACCATATCCGGCAACCGGATGAATTTTCTGCCCAGCCATTGAGTCGCCTCGTTCGAAAACGAACTGCCGCGATGTGGCGATGCGATCGTCACGACGCGTCGCACCGATGGATTGGCGTCAAAGAACAGCGAACGCTTCAACTGCTCCTTCTCTTCATCCGTACCCTCAAATTCTTGAAACGGCGTATCACTTAACAAACGCCAGAATTCATCGCCGCTGCTAATCGTCTGCAGTCGTGCCACCAAGCCACCCATGCTGTGCCCGACGAGCACCATTTGATCCAAGTTGGCATTCGAACCACTCGGATCGAGAAGTTGACGTGCCTGAGCCAACTCGGCGCGCAGCTGCGTTGAGGTGAGCAACAAAGGTTGCCCGCTGGGATACATGTAGAACCAGAACTGAAAGTTATCACGGATCTCGGGAATACCACGCAGATCATTGAACATTTCGACCCACGTCACCAAGCTGGACCACAGACCGTGAATCATCAGCACGGGAATCTTATCGGGATCGTATGGCTCAAGTAAGTACAGGCCCTGCGTCTCCTGACTCTTAGCCGGATTGAGTAGTCCTTTGGTCGCGGTATTGGCTTGCTGAAACGCGGGATCGTTCAGACAATAAGCCAACGGAGTCGACAAATCGGTCTCCAGCGGCACGAGCCTATCGTTGACTTGGACGTCGGTCGACATCAACGGATCATGCAACTCGACAATGCACACATGGCGGACGCATCCGTCACGAGACTGCATTGCTTGGCCAGGCAAGACGCGCAAGAAGGCCGTCATCGGGATACTCATCCCCGGTGAATAATAGCGCTCGGCCGGACTGTTCCCCGGATGACTGCTGTGCACGGCAATCAACGGCACTCCCAGTCCGAACGTGCGGTACTGGTTTTTCAGACCTTGCAGGTCATAGTCGGAGACGAACTTCAAGTCAGCGATGTCGGAGGGCAACCAAGGACCGCGACAGACGATCTGAAGTTCGTACTCTTGTGAGCGAGTGGCAACGAGATGCGCGGCGCCGGGACGCAAGTGGCCCTGTTTGCCGACAATTCGCAATACGCCTTCCAGACCGGCATTGTAAAGGTCGGAGGCTTGGCGAAACTGCGGATCGTATGGATTTCGAACCGGATCGAATCGTTCGTCCAACAAGTAGTCGTAGGCATTCGCCACCGAAATGCCGTAGAGATCAAGCGCCTCGCCCCACCGTTTGCGTTCGTCGGCCTTACGCCCAGCTAAGAACGCAATCTCCGCAATCGCAAACACATGTTCCGGCGAGGTCCGCGCTAGTTCGCTTTCCATTAATTGCGTGAGTACTTGCTCTGGGTTCTTCTCGACTTCCGTGAGCAAGTCGTAACGGCGCATCAACTGCCGCGTGCGGGCTGTCGTGTGCGGTCCGCGCCACGAAAACAATTCCAGCTCATTGGCAATCGGCAACGCCGGTTGGCGGCGTTGCTTGATCCATTGGCTACTCGAACAACCACTGGCGATCAGCGCGCACGCAAGCAACACACACGCCATCCAGCGTCTGGCGCGTCGTGGTCTAAAGTTCCAAGTTGGCTCGGCAGGTTGCATGATCGTGTGCGAACAAGTTCCGTCGTCGTATCAGCTTCCGTTGCCTCCCACCACCCTCTTGCCAGGCGCGCAGCAGGGGCCGACAATCGAAATTGCGGCGACGATAGGGATTTGCCCAAGCTGCGTCAACGGCGATCAGTTTTGAATGCCCAACACGGGCCACCTCATTCAAAACTCGAAATTCGAAAATCAAAATTCATAATTCACTATTCTCTCCCATGCCCCCCATCCTCCCCTGTCGTGCGGTGCGAGAACTGGATCGAATCGCCATCGAAGAACTCGGCATGCCGGGCCTCGTGTTGATGGAGAATGCCGGCCGCAACATTGCGGAGCTGATTCTGCAAGGCGGTCCCTGCCGGCATGTGTTGATTGCATGCGGCCGCGGCAACAATGGGGGCGATGGCTTAGTCGTCGCGCGGCACCTGGATCTACAGAATGTACAAGTGGACGTGTTGCTGACGGCGCCGCCGGAATCGCTCAGTCCTGACGCCGCCGCCAACTTGAATTGGTTAGCCGCCAGTCGAGTGCGTATTCATCGTTGGCCTGCCAAAGACACTCCGACGCTCGCAGCGTTGTTTGACGAACTGCCGCACGCCTTCGACTGGGTCGTGGATGCATTGCTCGGCACCGGTACGCGGGGTGAGCCGCGCCCCCCGCTAGCTGAATTGATTGAGCAGCTCAACACCGTCTCGGCGCGCAAGCTAGCGGTGGATGTGCCCAGCGGTTTGGATGCCGACACAGGCCAGTCGTCAGCGACCACATTTCGCGCGGACGTTACGGCCACGTTAGCGGCGAAGAAACCAGGACTGGTGGCGGAATCAGCGCGTGAGTACGTGGGCCAACTGGAAGTGCTATCGATCGGTGTCCCGATTGGCCTGTACGCGCGAGTGCAGCAACCGCCTACGACTCACTCGCCGTAGGAGGGTCATTCTCGAAGTCTTTCCACTTCATCGCACGGCGGAACGGCTCGACCCGCAGCAAGACTTCACCCCGATGAAAGAGACGCACGGTCCCGTTCGATTCGCTGACGGTCACGGCGACGGCCTTAGTCCGTTTGGTGATCGCAGCCGCCGCCCAGTGTCGAGCTCCCAAGCCTTTGGACAGGGTGACATTGGCGGCCGGTGCGTTTAAGTATCGACAGGCGGCCTGGACGGTGCCATCGGATGACACAATTACGGCACCATCCAAAGGAGCGATCTCTTTGATGGCTTCGCGGACGCGTTGATCCATGATACTGCGTTCCGCGCGGCTATAGCCTTTAACGGGATCAAACCCCAAAGGCTCGCTGTGCTTGAGCACGTTCCGACTGTCGCCGACGACGAAGATCGTACCGACCGGCTTGCCTTCGCGCCCCTCCCGACCAATCTCAATCGCCAAATCGACAACGGCCTTGAGCGTATCAAGGGGCACTTTGGTTTCGAGCTTTTGCAGATCGCGGGCGGTCAGGCGTCCGAGATGCTCTTCGAGCCGGACGCAACTGAGTGAATCGATCCGGCCGGCTTCAAATCCACTGTAGATCGCCAGCACGTCCGCCCCGTGGGGCACATATTCGCTGGCGATCGCCGCCAACAATGCCTGAGTGAGCTTGTCGTAGACTGGCGCGTCCGGCATGTTGACCAAAACGGTCTTTAACTGAGCCTCTTCGGCACCGCGCAGATGCTCGATCGAGTCGGCTGCCAACAGGATCTTGACCTTCGATCCGACCAGCCGCTTCAGAGTTTCCCAGTCAACCGGACGCTCGACGAAAACCAATAGAGCTTCGGCCTCGACCGCCTCGTAGAGTTGGGCGGCAAGTCGACAGAAGATTTCGAATTGCTCCGACGATTTACGCGCGCTCATTCCAACCGGCTACGGATGTTTCCTCGAGTGGGGCCCGTTGCGACGAATCGTAGACGTTTTCGCGTCACTTCGCAACGGGAGGCATTAGCGGCCGCCAGCTTGTCCTTCAACACGACGAGCTAACGGACCGGATGTTGTCTGGGACGCTTGGAACACTCGCTGATGGTAGAGCCGAAGTGCACGGATGGCATGATACTTCGGCCCCACTTCAAAGTCATGATAGCGATGCTGCACCAGTGAATTCGCCAGAAAGTTCACCGCGCGGACCACTTGTGCGTCATACAGTGCCTCGTTTGGCAAGCTGTATACGAGCCACTCCAAGATGTGACCGGTCGTTTGTACGCGGCGATCCAAATCGCCGCGGTCTGTCCGCCGCTTGAACCAATCGCTGCTGAAACTGCCGTCGCTGTTTTGCAGCGAGTAGGTATAGCGATGGTAGTCGCGAATGTACTTTTCGGCTCGCGCCCAGGTGCCGGTGAGCGGTTGGCCGGTTCGCTTTCTGGCCTGCACGGCAAAGCTGATGGACATCAGCCGATGCGTCCCCCCGCACGCCGCTCCATTGACAGGTTGCGACATTTCCAGCTGCAATACCCGCTCCATGGTCCACGGCACACCCTGGTGGCTAACCCATGACGCATCCGTACCCAGATAGTGTGACAAACCGATGAGCTTGAAGGTCAGCTCCGCGTCGGCGGAACACGTCATTTGTTCCTCGCGGATCAAATCTTTGACGGTGAAATTCCGCCCACCGACCGACATCGGCAAGTTAGGATCGATGTTGCATTGGGCAAGCATCGCCAGGAACTGAGCGGGGTGCCCTTGATAGCCGGGCCCCTCGCGGCCGCGCAGGTGATCTTGGTCGAGAAAGAACAGGCGCCGACCACCGCAGGCTTGGTTCTGGGCCAGCCAGCGAATGGCATTCGAGCGTTGTCCGCGTGGTCCGCCAACGTTGATTTCCGTTGCCGGCCCCCAAGCCAAGAAGGAATGCATGATTGACCAGCAACTGTCATCTGCGGTATTGAGTCGAGCTTGCACGTGAGTCTGCAGAGCTTGCTCGATCGGCCGCCGCAATGAGAGCACGTAGCCCGGCGGTGGCGGCAAGGGCTTTTCTGGCTCCACTACGACCGGCGGATCCGTCTCGGCCTGCGCCGCGGGAACTTCCTCGGTGGCAGGATTCGGATCGACATCGCGATCCACATCCGCGTCACTCGGCTGCAGAGCCGGCGCGTCGCGACCAGCAACCTTCTCCTGGCCTGTCGTCGCCGCGGAATTTTGCGGTGATGTCGGGGGGGGCTCAACAGACCTCTCAGCGTCGATCCCGTCGGAATCGGACTCTGCCGCCGCCTGAGTATCATCCGCCGGTTCGGTCGGCGATGCTTCCGCAATAGGTGATTCGACAATCGGCTCGTCGGAGCCAGGAATGTTGGCGGATGACTCGTCCACCGAGTCATCGTTCGTGTCTCCGCTCGTGTCACTCGGCAGGAGTGGCTCGTTTGCTGTCGACAGGGCTCCGCCGGGTGGCAATGGGGTCTCTGTCTCCGTCGCGACCTCGGATACCTGGCCTTGGGCAAAATTCGCTGTCTGCAGAGTCAGCTCCGGTTGAAAACCGTCGACGATATCGGGCCGGTCACCAAAGACCATCTCCAACGTGTTCTGCCGCATGCGAACGGTCGCCTGATGGTCGGCCTGCAGCGAACTGGGGCTGGTCAACCGGAGTGAAAACGGCGACGCCGTTGACGGGGCCGTGGCAGCCTGCTCGACCAACTTCGCTGGCAAAGGTCGTCGGGCGACTTCCACAGCTTGGCGGCTGAGTGCTGGCATGTCGAGTGCGATGGGTGGCACCCCGTCGACTCCAGCGGCGTTCGACTGCTGCGTCCAAGGAGTCAGCAGAAGCGAAACACAAAGTAGTTTTTGACCAGCGCGGCTGCACAGTGGGAACCGATTGCGTTTTCGTTGCATCGTATTGTTCGTCTCGAATGTCAAACCAGCTAGCGTCGCATGCAAGATAGTGCGTGAACGATCTCCAACGCGCGGCAACACAATGGGGACCGTGTTCCAGGCAAGGCAGTGAACACCGTCGTGAAAATTGTGCGGCGGGTTACGAGCGTTAGACGTACATCGACTGTTCGCCCGGGATTGCTGAGCGAAGACATTGCAATTTGCCGACTCCACCGTCGCAGCGCCACCACGTG
>JAGQPK010000649.1 GCA_020426755.1 Planctomycetales bacterium | reverse complement strand
CGGAGATCACGGTGAGCCGGTTGCTCAAATGAGCGACGAAATCCTTGCGGATGTCAATTTGCGGCCCTGCCTCATCAACCCGAATGCTGGTCAGTAGGTCTTCGAAAAACCCCTCGTCGCCGGCAATCGCATCGACCAACGTGCTCGAATGCTCGAACGCATCGCGGACGTTCCAGGCAAAGCTCGTCGCCGAAGCCAACTCGGCCGGCACCCAACTGGGCCATTCCCAGTTCTCGAGGTTCGGGAAGTCCAACATGCGCGCGGCCAAGGCAAAGCGATGGGCGCCATTGGGATCACCGGGAGCGTAAACAAAGGTACGGTGCAATACTTCCTGCTGGCCCGTCGCCAACTGAACGAAGCCGCCAGCGGACTCAACCGCCTCAAATCCCTGCGACTTGAAAATCGCGAGCATGTCCTTGCCGCGTTTCTTGGGTCCCACGCGCGCCGCCCTGACGACTTCGGCATAGCCGACCGGGTCGATCCACCAGCGGACCTGTGGGACTTCGCCGGGTACTTCCCGTTGAACACGTTGCATGACATGTTGATAGGCGGGCAATTCAGCAAAACCAGTGGCCTGCACGCCGGATTTTAGGCGTTCGATCACGCCAATCGTCGTGCCTTCGTCGTTGCCCAACACGAGCGTATCGCCCACGATCGCCCGGAGGAATCGGTCGACGTGCGTCTCGCCGCGCTGTCGCGGCAGTTCGTGCAAAATCAGTTCGATGTCGCCAATCTTCTTGAGTGTGCGAGTTGCACCGCGCGTCTTCAGGTCTTCGGCGGCCTTCTTCAGCACCTCTTCCGTCTCGGCATGATGTCCCGTCACATCAGCGATCAGCAACGAAGCATGGAGCTTCTCGTCATCTTCCGGCTGAACCGTGGCAATACATAACTCACCACCGCAGACGCGCGACAGATCTTCCCACGTCAGCGATACATTAAAATTGCTTTCGACGAATCGTTCCCGCAATTGCCGCTGCAGATCCTCCGCAAACGGTTTCATCACGGGATCGGCGGCAAGCTGCCCAAGCTGCGTACTCTGCCAGCGTTCGCGAAACTCCGCTACGTTCGGAAAGGAAACGAATCCTTTTGTTGTAGCTGGCAGAACTTGATCAGCAGCAGGCGCTGCGGATGCAATTCCAGTCCAGAATTGGACGCCTAGCAGTAGCACGCCAGCGAACACACGATTCACATCGAGGCTCCTTACGCCGTCGGGATCAATAACACAGACTTGCCAAGAGCCCGGAATGCCAGGCAAGACGCTGGAAGAAACACTTTCCGAAATGTTATCGGCGACAGTTTCCGCACAAAACGAATATGCTGGAGCTAACCCGAAAAGTCGCTCGCTCTCGCGAGTATGCCGACCGATCAGAACCCGCCGTCACCCGGAACTACGCAAGCCGGACAAGATCCACAGGTTACCCGGATTGCGGTTTCGGGTCCATAGGCAACTAACCGGGGGGGCTTGGGGCAATCGGTCGTGACGCTCATAATTTCGCCATGAGCCAGTTTCATCGCGATAGCTTGATCCATGATCCGATCCACGGATACATCCCATTCACCTCCCCCAATCACAGGGATCGTATTGCCGAGCGCGATATCATCGACCACCCCTGGGTCCAGCGTCTGCGACAGATCCATCAACTCCAGACGGCGTGGTGGGTCTTCCCCTCGGCGGAACATACTCGGTTCCAACACGTGCTGGGTGCGATGCATCTTGGCAGTCGTGTGGCCGCCCGGCAGGACAAGAGCCTAGCTGAGGGTGGCGGTGGCGATGGCGGCATGCCCAGCCGTGGCTACGTCGAGACCTTATTGCGGATGGCAGGCCTGCTGCACGACGTTGGCCATGGCCCCTTCGGCCATTTCTTTGACGCGCACTTCCTGTCGCATTTCAATGAGACGCACGAAACGTTGGGCGCGTCAATCATCGAGCAGGAACTTGGCCCCATGCTGCGCGAACTGCGAGGTAATCCTCACAGCCGCTTGAACGACGATGAGCAACTCGACCCAAAGCAAGTTGCTTGGTTGATTCAACGCCCACGCGACTCACCGGACAGCGGCGAAGCCACTCAACCGCGTTGGCTCAAGATGCTGCGCAGCCTGCTCAGTGGCATCTACACGATTGACAACATGGATTTCGTGCTGCGTGACGCATATATGTCAGGCTACAGTCAACGTTCGTTCGACTTGGATCGCTTGCTCCACTACACCGAGTTCACGCCACACGGACTCACCATCCACGATCGCGGCATGGAGGCGCTGTTGCGTTTCATGGCGACACGCGCGGAGCTATTTCGGACGATCTATTTCCATCGCACCGTGCGCGCGATTGATCTGACATTGAAAGATCTGTTTGCAGACAGTCGGGACTATTTGTTTCCCGGATCGCCGCGTGAACATTTGGACGAGTATCAACACTTCACTGAATTCTCGTTACTGGTGGACGTCGTTCGCTGGGCCAAGTCGGAGGATGCAGGTCGGCGTGAGTTGGGCCATCGTTGGCAACAATTGATCGAGCGGAAACTGCCCTGGATCATGGTTTGCCAACGCAACTTGGTCTTCCAAGAAGGCGATGCGGAACGAGCCAGCATTTTCAGTCAGGCGGAGTGGGTAGAACAGAGCCTGCGACGTGAGCTATCTGGGGAACTACCGAATGAACCGCTCCGCGTCGATATCGCTCGACATATTTACCGACCGAATACGCGCGGACCAGCCGAGCACCAGAACTACCTCTATGACTCAGCGCAACAACGCACGCGTCCGTTAGTCGATCATCAACTTTTTCGCGAGCTGCCCGTGAGTCACCGCATCTGTCGAGTTTACGCGCAGCGCACCGAAATCTCGCCGCAAATTGCCCGCGCACTCGACGGGCTGCTGGGAACTCGCGGTCTAGATGACGTCACCAACATGTAGCTGCAGCGCCCTTTCGTATTACTCTTGCCCCGTAGTGAAATCTTATGTCATACGACGAATATCAGAACCCGCTCAATTCACGTTACGCGTCGACCGAAATGAGTCACCTTTGGGGACCGCAACGCAAGTTCAGTACATGGCGCCGGTTATGGGTTGCCCTGGCGGAAGCCGAAGCGGAACTCGGTCTCGACATCACGGCGGCGCAGATCGAGAGTCTTCGCGCGCATTTAGACGACATCGATTTCACGGCCGCGGAAGCTTACGAACGCAAACTGCGTCACGATGTGATGGCACATGTGCACGCTTATGGTGACGCCTGCCCCGACGCCCGGGCGATTATTCATTTGGGTGCGACAAGTTGTTACGTTACAGACAACACCGACTTGATTTTGTTGCGTGAAGCGCTGCAGCTCGTCCGCAAGCGCGTCGCTCACGTGATTCTGGCGTTGGGCGACTTTGCCCGCGAACATCGGGATCTGCCGTGCTTGGCGTTCACCCACATGCAACCCGCGCAGCCTACGACGATGGGCAAGCGGGCGACACTTTGGATCCAAGACCTCGTGCTTGATCTTGATGAGTTGGACCATCGGCTCTCGGCACTTCGAGCGCGCAGCGTGAAGGGCACGACGGGGACGCAAGCCAGCTTTCTCAAGTTGTTTCACGGTAACTCGGCCAAGGTTCAGCAATTGGAAGATCTAGTTGCCAAAAAGCTCGGCTTTAGTTCGGCCTATGCCGTCACTGGCCAAACGTATCCACGCAAAATCGATGGCCAGGTTCTCGACGTGCTTTCCGGTATCGCGCAAACCGCTCACAAGACAGCCACCGACCTGCGATTGCTGGCACACCGCAA
>JAGQPK010000648.1 GCA_020426755.1 Planctomycetales bacterium | reverse complement strand
TTCTTCGAAGAAGCGTTGCTCGTTCAAAGTCACCGTATCTTTGGACTTTTGTTGCTTGTACTGTGCAATGCGACGCTCCAACTTCTCGAAATCTTCGCTGCCCGCACGACGCGTACTGGAGCGGCCCGAGAGCTCGGCGACAAGATTGCGGTCGACCATTTTGTAGCCAGAATAGCGAGCCGGATCGACTCGATCGAATTCGACGGGGTAATCCAGATCACTTTCACCAACGTCCATATGTGTCGTGAGTGAAGGCAGCGCCACGTCCGCCAGCACGCCCCGTTTCTGGGTGCTTTCGCCGTTGGGCCGATAGAACTGCTGCATCGTGATCTTGAGCGCTCCCAAGTTCGGCGGATTGGGAATATCAAACAGTTGGCTGCCCAGATCGAGCAAGCTCTGTACCGTGCCCTTACCGTGCGTTGCCGTATCGCCGACAATGATGCCGCGACCGTAATCCTGGACAGCACCGGCGAAGATCTCGCTGGCACTCGCACTGAACTTGCTCGTCAGCACAACCAGCGGCCCCTTCCAGACCATGCCGCGTTCCAGATCATCGTAATGCTGTACTCGGTTATCAGCATCCTTGACCTGCACCACAGGCCCTTCATCAATGAAGAGCCCCGTGAGGTTGATCGCTTCGGTCAAGCTACCACCACCGTTGCGGCTCAAATCCAGAATCACGCAATCGACACCCTGACTATTGAAGTTGTCCAAGATGCGGCGCACGTCACGTGTCGTGCTCTTGAAGTCCGACAGACCGCGTTTGGCTCCCGCCATGTCCATATAAAAGCTGGGCAAGTCGATGACGCCAACGCGGTACTCACCACCGTCTGGCTTTTGCCCCATGGGGATGATTTCGCCGCGTGCTTCACTGTCTTTCAATTCGATCGTCGCGCGAGTAATCGCGTAGGTCTCCACCTCGTTACTACTGGCGGGCTTGACGCCCAACCGCACGACGGTGCCAGCCTTGCCGCGAATCAGCTTCACGACGTCGTTCAAATTCATGTCGACCACATCGACCATTTCACCTTCTGTGCCCTGGCCGACGCTGATCACGCGATCTTCGGGTTGTAGCTTGCCGTGCTTATCGGCCGCACCACCCGGTATAATCTTGCTGACCACCGTGTAGCCGTCGGTCATCATGAGCGCCGCACCAATGCCCTCCAAATTCAGTTTCATCTGGATGTTGAAGTTCTCCAGCGAACTGGGCGACATGTAGTTGGTGTGCGGATCGAAGGCCGTTGTCACCGCGGAGAGATACATTTCCAGCAAGTCATCCTTGCTGAACTGGTGCATGCGTTTGGCGTAGCTCGTGTATCGACGACGCAGGCGATCAACGGCTTCGTCGCCGGTTACTTCTTCGGTCTTAAGCACCAACAAGTCGTATTTAACCCGCTTGCGCCAGCGATCTAGCGCTTCATCGGCCGACTTCGAGTAGACCGCGACGTCCGGGTCGGTCACCATTTCTTCATCTTTGGTGAAATCGAGCTGACTTGTGTTATCGAGAAGTCCATTGACCATCGCCACGCGTTCATCCACGCGTTCCAAGAAGCGATTGAACAGTTTGTAAGCGAACTTAATGTCGCTGTTCTTGATCCAATCGTCGAGGCGATCCTGCGACTGATAAAATTCGTCGATGTCGGCTTGGTAGAAGTACAGCTTCATGGGATCGAGCTGCTTGAGAATCGTTTTTAAGCCGCGGCGCGACACTTCATCGTCCAATGGACGTTTGAGCAGATGATCTTCACGTAGCAGATTTGCGACGATCAGAGCCATTCGGCCATCCGCCGCACGGGGCGCCACCAAGTCGGCAGTCACCGGTTGCTTCGACGCCAGGATTCCCATCACCGTCAGAAGCAACGCGCTGCCCACCGCCAAGACCTGAGGCTTTCGCACTAAACGCATCGACTGTTTCCTTCAGAAGCTTTTCCAGATCACCCCAATTGACACGCACTCGGGCAATCGTACTCACGATTCGAGTTCGGAACAAGTCCGACCGCTGTGCCCCATGCGCAGGGGTGCAGCACGGCTGAGATAAATCTTGCGGCGTTTGGCCAAGGCTCCTACACTCCCGACCCTGCAACTTCGTCGCGACCCCTGAGGAGTCACGCCTGATGCCCCCGCGAATTACCCGCTGGCCAATCCGCAAGAAGCTGACGCTCGGCGCGCTCCTGCTAATGATTGCCGTCTGCATTCTAGCATTTGGCGGTTTCAGCAACGCATATTCGTTCCGTGGCCTGGTACGCTCGATCAGCCAACGGGCCAGTGAATTGCCGGACGCGATTGCACTCGTGCAACATGTGAGCGCCCTGCGCGCGACCCTGCCACCGCCATCCGATAGCCACCAACTGCTGCAAGGCGGCGTAGATTCGTCTCCCATTGGCTGGCCGATGGTTAGCTTCGAATTCGAGCGTCGCCTGAATGACGTGGAAGTCTCCCTGTCACTCTATCGTGAACGGATCAACGAAAGCATCGAAATTGACGGGCCGATCGGCGCCCCGCGCCGTGAACTGAAGACCGTACAAGAAATGGAAAGCTTGCTCCGCCAACTGTACCAATTGGGCGATGAGAACCAGGGCAACTGGATGCCGCCGAATGAAGTCGATCGCACGGCAATCGTCGATGCCGTCGAGTCACTCAACCGACTGGCCGAGCAACTGCCACAGGATCTGCAAGAGAAGATGCAGGAACTGCAGGGAGACGTGCGCGGCTACTACCGCACGTGGATCGTACTGACTTGGCTAACCAGTATCTCCGCCGGCCTCCTCTTCTTCGTATTGATTCAGCTGTTCTGGCGTTGGGTGTTCCGCCCACTCAATCAACTTATCCGCGAATCGCGCCGCGTTGCCGGCGGTGATTTTGATCACCGCATCCACCTCAACTCGGGCGACGAGATGGATGAATTGGCACAAGCAATGAACGACATGACTCAGCGTTTCCAGGAAATCCGCGACGACCTCGACCAACAAGTGCGTCAACGCACTCGCGAAGTGATTCGTGGCGAGCAACTCGCGAGCGTCGGCTTCCTGGCCGCAGGTGTCGCCCACGAAATCAACAACCCACTGGCCTCGATCGCGCTCTGCGCTGAATCGCTCGAGGAACGCGTGCAGGAACTCCTGTCCACCCTGCCCGAAGAAGACCAGTGTGACGACGAGGTCGAGTCGAATTCCCATATCGTGCGTGACTACCTGCGCATGATTCAAGAGGAAGCCTTCCGCTGCAAAGAGATCACCGAACGCTTGTTGGATTTCTCCCGCCTGGGAGACGTCGAAAAGCAAGAAGTGAATCTCAGCGAGTTAATCCAGGGCGTCGTCGACATGGTGCGCCACATCGGCAAGTACAAGCAGAAGCAGATCAACTACGACGAAACGCCACCCATTCGCGTCCCAGTGAATGCTCAGGAAATGAAACAGGTCGTCCTGAATCTAATCACGAACGGACTGGACAGTTTGGAGCCTGGCGGCACCGTCAACGTTTCGCTAGGCACACAAAACCAGGAAGCTGTTTTGCGAGTCCAGGACAATGGTTGCGGAATGACCGACGAGGTCAAAGCTCACCTATTCGAGCCGTTTTTCACACGACGTCGAGACGGGCAAGGCACTGGGCTCGGCATGTCAATCACGTATCGAATCATCAACGAGCATGGTGGCAACATTGCCGTCCACAGTGCAGGCCCCGGGCGCGGTTCGCTGATCACCGTCCGCCTGCCGCTCGAACAAAACTCGACAACGACAAAGGAGAACTCCCATCGCTACCAAGCCGCCTA
>JAGQPK010000647.1 GCA_020426755.1 Planctomycetales bacterium | reverse complement strand
TACTCATTGCGAATCGATTCGGCCCCGTCGCAGTCAATTGAGATTAGAGGCTTAACTGGTGCCCGCCCCCTCCCGGTATTGCGCCGCGTGATCTGGAGGCCATCGACGGGAGCGTGAACTGCCGTATACCGGCAGCTGAATACTGGGAATCTCGATGCTGTCAGAGATGGGTGATACGGTGAGCCCTGCGGACTGGGCTAGGCAATCCGCTGGGCGATTGCCACGAAACTTAACTGATCAATTCGTGTGGCACTTCTCCGCCGGGAACTAATTGAGTCGGCCGCCCGGCTGAGTTCACCGTAGTGTCTTCCGGTCGCAAGCCGACAGCATGATAGATGATAGCGTTAAAGTCGGCGGGTGTAATCGGACGGCTTGTGGGGTATTCAGCTTTGGAATTGGTGCTGCCAATCACCTGCCCGTGTCGATAGCCACCGCCGGCCAACAAGATGCTTTGCGCCTGTGGCCAGTGATCACGTCCAGCGTCCTTGTTGATACGTGGCGTACGTCCAAATTCGCCGGCCGTCACGACGAGCGTATCATCCAAAAGACCACGTTCGGCGAGATCTTGAATCAGCACCCCGACTGCGCGATCATGTCGAACGAGTTTATCGTCGAGTGCTCGCTTAATGTGTCCGTGGTCATCCCAATAACCGGTGTTGAGCGTCACATAGCGCACGCCGGCCTCGATCAGGCGGCGTGCGAGCAGAGCTTGCTCACCCCACCCCGGTCCGTAGCGTTCACGCACGCGTGGATCCTCTTTCTCCAGATCGAAGGCAGCGCGGGCCTTTCCGGACAGAATCATGTCTTGCGCCTGCAAGTTCATCTCGTCCATGTTGCGAAAGGTGCCGCGTGCATCGACATCGCGACGCAATCGATCGAATTGTTGAAGAAGCGACAAACGGTTGAGCAGACGATCTTGAGTGAGACCGTCGACCAGTTGAAAGCTTTTGTCACTGCTAGTCGGCAAAAAGCCGGCCTCATTGCCGTAACTGTAATCGCCGGTGCGAAATGGATTATGAGCGACGCCCAGGTATGACGCTCCATGAAAGCCGAAGCCACCGTCGTTCATGTTGACAGCAGCCGGTACACCGTTGGCGCGGGGCCCGAGCAAATGTGACATCACGGCGCCCATAGACGGATTGCGCGGCATTCGATCAGAGCCGTTCGCGCCGAGATATCCCGTGAGCATCCAGTGAGCCGCCGCCCAATGGTCGCCGTTCCCATGAGTGAAGGAACGGATGATTGTGCACTTGTCCAATACCTGGGCGTGGTACGGCATCAATTCACAGATGGGAACGCCAGTCAGCTTGGTGCTGATCGACTTGTAGGGACCGCGCACCTCTTCGGCGTTCATGGGCTTCATGTCGAACGTGTCGAGCTGCGACGGGCCGCCATGCTGCCAGATCAAGATGACCGACCGCGGACTTGTCCGTTGTCGTTGTTGTTCAGCGCGCAACAGTTGTGGTAACGACAATCCAAAAGCGGACAATGCGCCGACTTCGATGAATCGACGACGGCTTACACCGTCGCAAAGCCGCCCGGATGTCCCAATCAACTTCAACATGTCCATCGCTCCAACTGGTGGGATTACCCGCCGTCCAAGACCGCTCGCCATTAGAACCGGGCAACAAGGGACGGGTCAAGTGTCCCGCCACCGCTCGGCTGGGGGCCAAACGAGCGAGTACGAGTGCGGCTACCGCGTTGCTGAGTACGAGTACGAATTCCTACTCGTACTCCCACTCGTACTCCCACTCGTACTCCCACTCGTACTCCTACTCGAAGTACGACAACCCAGGCGCGAATGCGTACTAATTCCGACTCACGAAATGGCGATTCAATCACCGTTCTGTTTTTTTTCTCGAAGTCAAAAGACAAAGATTGACGCCATATCAAAGTGGGCATAGCGTGATGACGGCTTCATTCTGTTGCACAGTGCGGCTAGTGACAGATAGCCGATTGCGCCGTGTGGTCACGGCGATAATCTTGTAACGACACGACGAAATTGAAGGAGCTACCATGGGATACCGAGCGTTTGCTGTGCGCGGCGCAGCATGGGTGTTGCTATCGACGTGTGTGACTACTCGGGCGACGGCGAGCGATTTAATTCCTTTCGGTGCCAATTGGCGATATCTCAATCCAACCACCGCGGCGCAAGACCCAACGACCTTGGATGCGACGTTTGATGCGAACTGGCACAAAGCAAACTACAACGCCAATTCTTGGAGTGGTCCTTCACCGGAACCATTTGCCCGCGCGGATGTTGGCAGCACCACGAATAATATCGAGGCCTTCACCGCGACTGATTCCGATTTCATTCGGCCGCCGGCCACGCTGATTGAATTACCCGCGTCAGGCAGTCGTTTGACTAGCTATTTCCGTACCAGCTTTACCACGACATCGCCGACTAACTATTTGGCGCTCGAGTATCTTTTTGACGATGGAGCCCATTTTTACCTCGACGGCAATGAATTGCTGACTGTCAATTGTTGTAACGCGGCAGATGACGGAAAAAGCTCGTACTTGTCACGAGCATCTTCGATCGGCAACGAGCGCACTTACACAACCACACCGCTGATGATTGGCCAGACACTACCGGCAGGCACGCACACGGTTGCCGTCTCGATCCACCAGAACGTTGGCAGCTCGAATGACATGGCGTTTAGCATGAAGTTGATGAGCGACTATCTGTACGATCCGTTCATACAACCAAGCGACACGTTCAAGTACTACGAAGGGTTTGACGAGCCTTCCACGAACGCTCTCGAGTGGGCCACCGCGTCTTTTGCAGATAATGCGTGGAGCTCGGGGCCGGGTGGTTTAGGCTATGACACCACCGACACGGCGCCGAACACCGCGTTGCCGCTGCTGGGTACGATCATTGACACGATGCAAGACGGATTTTCTTCGCTGTATGTGCGCAAAGCTTTCAGTATCACGGACTCGTCGAAGTACGGAAAACTCCAATTGAATATGGACTGGGACGACGGCTTCGTCGCCTACATCAACGGCACCGAAGTGGTGCGTTCGAATGTGAACGGCAACGTCGGTGAAGCCGTACCGTTCGACGCTTTGGCAACGGATCATGAATCAACCAACAACAGTGGTGCACCAGGCACGCTGTTTGAGATTGATCTGTCTCAGTTTCCCAATCTGCTCAAATCAGGCAATAACAACGTTCTTGCGATTCACGGCCTCAATACGACACTCGACAGTTCTGACTTTGTGTTGGCACAAATCAGTTTGGCAGGCTTGGCGGCCGACCCTGCGGGGACACTCGGTGACTTTGACGGAAACGGCGTACTCGACGCAGCCGACATCGATGCGCTGACTCGAGAATCTGCCGCAGGCACTAACCGCGGTCAGTATGACGTAACGAGCGACGGTCTCGTCGATGCGTCAGACGTCGCCGAATGGGCCAGAAACCTCAGAAAGACCTGGATCGGCGATGCGAACGTCGACGGCGAGTTCGGCTCGAGTGATCTTGTCGTCCTGTTCGTTGCTGGCACCTACGAAAACGGTACGGCCGCCGCCTGGACCACCGGTGACTTCAACGGGGACGGCTTCTTCACAACCAGCGATCTCGTCGCCGCACTAACCGATGGCGGCTATGAACGAGGTCCGCGTGCTGCAATCAGCGCTGTGCCTGAACCGACAACTTTGACGTTGTTAAGCATCGGTGCGCTAGGGCTGCTGGCGAGGAAGAGAAACTAACACGAGCTGCCACGCCCCCAGTGCCAGCATAATGGCACTGGAGTATAGACCAACCCCG
>JAGQPK010000646.1 GCA_020426755.1 Planctomycetales bacterium | reverse complement strand
GGACTCGGCCGTGCCGTTATGGGAAGGCGCGAATTGGATGGAGCGCGAAGTTTGGGATATGTTCGGAATTCGTTTCGACGGCCATCCCGACCTGCGCCGCATTCTGCTGCCCGAGGAGTTTACGGCTCATCCATTGCGGAAAGACTATCCGTTGCAGGGGCGTGGTGAGCGGCACAATTTCACTGCCATTCGGCGAGGGCAGGCGTAACGCACACAATCGCGTCGCCATTTCACATCAGAAGGGATCTCAGACGCCATGGCTGCGACTGCCATCGACAATAACGAGGCCTCCGAGAAAGACTATCTTTGGACGCTCAATTTCGGACCGCAGCATCCGGCTACCCACACCACATTGCGTTTGGTGTTGAAGTTGGAGGGCGAACGAGTCGTCGACGCCGTACCTGATATTGGTTATCTGCACTCCGGCTTTGAGAAGATCGGCGAGCATCTGGACTACAACCAGTACGTGACGGTCACCGACCGCATGAACTATATCTCGCCGATGGCCAACAACGTCGCGTGGCACGGCGCCGTCGAAGCGTTGCTGGGAATCGAACTCACGCCGCGCTGCCAATACATTCGTGTCATCATCTCCGAACTGGCACGAATTAGTGATCACTTGTTGTCAGTTGGCGCGATGGGGCTTGATACGGGCGCGTTCACGTTCTTCTTGTATGCGTTCTATCAACGTGAACGGATCTACGACATCTTTGAAACGTTGTGCGGAGCACGCTTCACGAACAGCTACACGCGTGTCGGCGGCGTAAGTCAGGATATGACGCCGCTGGTGATCGAGAAAATTCGCCGCTTCTTGCGAGAGTTTCCCCGCACGATCGACGACATGGAGCGTTTGCTCAATCGCAATCGGATCTTTGTCGATCGCACCAAGGACGTGGGAATTCTGACTCGCGAAGAAGCCATCTCACGCAGTTGCAGTGGCCCGATCGCGCGGGCCAGCGGGGTCACACGCGATTTGCGTAAGGACGAGCCTTATCTGTCGTACGCGGATTTCGATTTTCAGGTTTGTTGTGCCAAGGCCGGTGACTGTTTCGCTCGGTATTACGTCCGTATGGCGGAGTTGCGCGAGAGCTTGAAGATTGTCACGCAAGCCATTGAGAACTTGCCAGCGGGGCCGGTGGACGTTGGTATTGATGAACGAGCCACGTTGCCGACGAAGCAGCAGGTGTATCAAACGATCGAAGGCACAATCACGCATTTCGAAATCGTGATGCAGAATCGTGGCATCGAAGTTCCTCACGAAGAGTGCTATGCCGCGACGGAAGCACCCAACGGTGAGCTGGGCTTCTATATCGTCGGTGACGGCAGTGATGTCGCCTATCGAGCACGCTGCCGACCGCCGTCGTTTATTCACTTCGCCACGTTTCCCCATTTGATTCACGGACACACGCTCAGCGACGTCGTGGCCGTGTTGGGTAGTCTCAATATTATTGCCGCCGAGCTGGATCGCTAAACTCATGAGTACCGAACGCGTATTGACCGACCAGATGGTCGCGGAAATCAAAGCGTATTTTCCGCGGTATCCGAATCGTCAGGCCGTGACTTTGCCGGCGCTGCATATCGTCAATGAGCATCTCCGTCATGTGCCCTTGCAAGCAGTCGTCGAAGTCGCTGAACTATTGGGTCTAGCGCCGGCGCAGGTGCAGGATACGCTGTCGTTCTACGGCTTTTTCAAGCAGGACGCGCCCGGCGGTGAGACGCGTGCTTGGGTCTGTCGCTCGCTCAGTTGTGCCTTGCGAGGCGGTGAAGAAGTGTTGGAGCACATGTGCAAGCGGCTCGGTGTGCGTCCTGGCGAAACCACAGCGGATGGCAAGTTGACGCTGGAGTTCGGCGAATGTCTGGGCGCCTGTGAATACGCACCCTGCATGTTGGCCGGTGAAGAATTGCACACGTGCCTCGATGAATCGACGGCCGACAAGTTCATCGATTCCATGCGGTCGTCCTCGTAAGCTTTGTGAGAAAGAGAGTCTATCGTGGCAACGTACGAGCCCGTGCTGCTGGCGAACATCGGTCGCGAGAACAGTCACACGCGCGAAGTTTACGAACAGACTGGCGGCTATCAGGCACTCCGCAAGTCGTTGGCGATGAGCCAGCTGGATGTGACCGAGCAGGTGAAGCAGAGCGGTCTGCGTGGTCGCGGCGGCGCGGGTTTCCCAACCGGGTTGAAGTGGACCTTTCTGCCTAAAGATCATCCGGGGCCGATTTACTTCTGCTTGAACGCGGATGAAAGCGAGCCGGGTACCTTCAACAATCGCATCTTGATGGAAGACGATCCCCATCAAGTGATCGAAGGGCTGATCATCAGTTGTTATGCGACTCGCGCCACGACCGCTTACATTTATCTGCGTTTCGAGTATCCCAAAGCGTATCGCCGTCTACAGGCGGCGATCGACGAATGCTACGCGGCGGGTTATCTCGGACAAAACATCCTAGGCAGTGGCTATTCACTTGACATCTATCTACACCGTGGTGCCGCGGCTTACATCTGCGGTGAGGAAACCGGTTTGATTGAAAGCTTGGAAGGCAAACGAGCCTGGCCACGCATCAAACCGCCGTTCCCAGCCGTGGAAGGCGCATTTCGCAAGCCAACAGTCGTGAACAATGTCGAAACGGCTGCGTGTGTGCGTCACATCATGGAGAAGGGCGTCGAGTGGTTTCGTGGGATGGGCGTCCAACCGGATCCGAGCAATCCACGCGATCCTGGTAGCTTAGGACCCAAGCTGTATTGCTTGAGCGGTCACGTCGAACGACCCGGATGTTATGAAGCACCGCTGGGGATCACCGTGCGTCAGTTGATCGATGAATACGGTGGCGGCGTTTGGAAAGGTCGCCAAGCGAAGGCGGTCGTTCCCGGCGGAATTAGCATGGGCTTGTTGGGGCCGGACGAACTGGATTGTCCGCTCGATTTCGCCGGGCCGGGCAAGTACGGCTGTTTGGGATTGGGAACGGCGGCCGTGGTGGTGATGGACGATACGGTTTCCATCGTCGACTATCTGCACAATAGCGCTCGCTTCTTCGCCCATGAGAGCTGCGGACAGTGCACGCCTTGCCGAGAAGGAACGTCCTGGGCCCTGAAGATTCTCAGTCGTATCAAGGCGGGACGCGGTCGCTTGATCGATCTGCAATTGCTGCTGGAAATTGGCGACGGCATCGGCATCATTCCCGGCAGCACGATCTGTGGTTTGTCGGACGGCGCCGCGTGGCCATTGAAGAATGCGATTCGCAAGTTCCGCGGTGAGTTCGAAGAGTACATCCGCAAGTCGAATCCCAGCGGATACAACAACACGGAGCCGGTGCCGGCGATGCCGATGGAGTCCGTTCATTAGGGCTCGCTGAAATACCTGCTCGTCGCTTGCTCCGAAACTTGTGAGTGAGCACGGGCCTGGTCGACCTGTGCAGCAACGAATAGGTGATTGATTCTCATGGCCAAAGTGTATGTCGACGGACAAGAGCTGGAGTTGGGCGCCGATGAACGGCTCAACGGTATTGAGGCTGCGAAGCGACTGGGAGTCGAGATTCCGCACTACTGTTGGCACCCGGGCCTGTCGGTCGTCGCCAGTTGCCGCATGTGTCTGGTGGAAACAGGGCGCAAGGATCCGCAGACCGGTCAGATTTCGATGATGCCCAAGCTGGTGCCGGCCTGTCAGACGCCGGCAACCGACGGCACCGTATTCGTAACGAACAGTGACAACGTCAAGAACGCTCGCGCGATGGTCGAGGAAGACCTGTTGATCCGGCATCCGATCGATTG
>JAGQPK010000645.1 GCA_020426755.1 Planctomycetales bacterium | reverse complement strand
GTTCTGGAGTTCGTGTTGCGGCGAACTCCGCGAAGTAGTTAGCCGAAAGGCGTTAGGGTCCGGATTTAGGAATGACGATTTTTGATCGTTGATTTTTGAACGCGAACGGCAACCCGACATGCAGCACTTTTATCTCAGTTCCAAAATCAGTAATCCAAAATCAGCATTCCGAAATCATGCTTGTTCGCCGGGGCAGAACCGACGCTAGCGCGTTGCGGCGAACTAGCTGGCGCGTTACGGCGAACTAGCGATGCGTTGCGGCGAACTAGCGAGCGAGTCTACGAGAACAGCGCTAAGCTGGCCGTAAATCCGTGCAAGAAATTCGCCGATCCGACCGGGCCGATTTCGCCTTGCGCGAAGAAGCCAACCAGCGGAATATCACCTAGCGTTGCTTTGACAGCCTCCGCATCATGATCGGCTTGTGAAAAGAGTCGAGTGCCGCGACCGTTGCAGCTAAAAATCAGTCCCGCCTTCGGCTGGGACTCAACCTGACCGACAAGTAGCTGTCGCAATTCTCCGTCCGCGGCGGCTTCGTCTCGAATATGAAACTGAACGGTCTGTCCGGGTCGCACGAAATCGCCAATTGCAATCGATCCCGATTCGTGATCCAGCCCCAGGACATTCCGGATCAGAAAATCGCCCATCTGAAATTCATCTTGATACTCGCTGACCACGCGTCCCACGTGTAGGCCACGCTGCAATGCCGCTTGCTCGTGAGTTGGCAGCTCGACAAATATTCGCCGCAGCTGTTCCAGCGCCGGTCGACCGCCCAGTTGCTTGATCACGTTGCGTTCGGCGGCCGTGACTACCAAACGATCTCCGATGGGACGACAGCCTTGTGACACAACGGGCTGAATCGACAAGTCGCGTACGCGCCACCCGACGGCGCCATCGGAATACATCTGTTGACCGACAAACAGACGATTGTCGCCAGGGCGACTCGCGCCGCTGGCCATGCCGCCCAGCACAGGGCAACCGGGATGATCTTCGTTGAGTCGCTCGAGCAAATAGTCGGCGGGAAACGTATAGGGATCGGCCAGCAGCAGAAGCGTGTCAGATGCTTGCCACTCCTCGACCAATTCGTCGGGCCAGCCCACGAACGCGCTGCCTTCCGGTGTCCGTTGGAATTCCAGATGAAACGATGTGATGTGCGCGTCTGGCAGTTTCGCCGCCCACACTGCCACCCCGGTACCGTCTTCGATTTCCCGACCTTCGGCAATCACGCCTTCTGCCGTGCATCCCAGCACACATTCGACATTCAACAATTTGGACAATTGCGGTCCAACATCGTCGAGCTGCGACTCGTACTGGCTGCCGATGAAAACAACGGCCACGTCGGCAGCACTGCCCAGCGTCGCCCGCACCCGGTCGCTCGCTTCCACGATTGCTTGCTGCAAATTCGTGCGAGTTGACAACGCTGCCGCAAACTGGTTCTTTGACAAGTGCACACCTGAAGCAAGAGAAGATTGTGGACCCCGAAATGGCAAATCACATCATGGAGCATCCCACAGACTGCGTCAACGGCGCGGAGACTCGTGGTGCTGCCGCTCGACTCGGCAACGCTGGCAAGTTTGGCCGAAACTGGCGACTGCTGCTGTGCTCGCTCATCATCAGCACTTGTGTCAGCGTCACGGCGCATGGGGAATCTCCCGCTGCTCCGTCCGTCGCCCCTTCGCCGCGGCCAGACATGTCACCGGCGGAACGGCGCGCCAGATTGCTCGAGCAGCACGCCGCTAAATTGCGATTGGAATTAGCAGACCAAGAGTACACCATCATCACTTCGGATCCGTTCGTGGTGATTGGCAATGAATCGCCCGACGTCGTTGCCAGACGACTAAAGCACACCATAAACTGGGCAGCGCAGCGCCTGCGGCGTGAGTATTTCACCAAGTCGCCGGCGGCACCGCTGGAAATCTGGTTGCTCAATGATGAGGCGTCGTATCGCCAAGTTTGCACCGAACGATTCGATCTCGAACCTACGACGCCATTCGGCTTCTACCTCAGCCGAAAACGCGCGCTGCTAATGAACATCAGCACTGGATCAGGCACACTCGTGCATGAACTTGTCCATCCGTACATCGAAGTCAATTTCCCTAAGTGCCCGGCCTGGTTCAACGAAGGACTCGCCTCCCTCTACGAACAATGCCAAGATCGGAATGGTCGCATCTGGGGGCTGACGAATTGGCGCCTACGCCGTCTGCAACTTCAACTGCATGATGATCGAGTGCTCACGTTCGAGCAACTCTGCGGGCTCAGTGACACCGAGTTCTACGATGACACAACGGGACTGCACTACGCCCAAGCACGTTATTTGTGTCACTTCCTGCAGGAGAAAGCTTTGTTGACGACGTTCTACCGTGAATTCCGGGAAAACGTCGCAGTAGACCCTAGTGGTTACGAAACGCTCAGTCATCTGTTGCGCGAGAAAATAGGTGAGCGTTGGGAAGCCGAATGGCGGAGCTACGCCGCATCGTTGCGTTTCGATGGGTGAGCGTGGCGGCAGCAGGCGGTGGTGCGTTGGCGATAATCAGCGAGTACGTAAGCAGCAGGTTCAGGCTGTCGCGACGCGACTCGGACGACGTTCGTACGACACGCCACCAGCGTTGAAACGCCGGCCTGCCGTCAGGCTGTCGCGACGCGACGCATAAAACAGACCGGCTCGGTAGAGGCCAATACGCCGAGTTGATCGAATCGTTACCAAGTTGTTTTCTTGCGAACCATTCACTTCGCTTTGTAATGGGCGGATACGGCGGTTGTCACGTTAGGCACGCGATGTGCGATGCTCCCATGCCACAGTCCACCCACATGCCGCATTTCTGTACGACGACACAGTCGAACAGTACACAGCAGTACATGCGGCTCGAAACTCACGCTTTGCGCGAAGGGAGTGAAGATGAAAGTTCTCGCATGGTTTGCAATTGCCTTCTTGGCGTTTCTCGTGATCACGGGTCCGGCCTTCTGGGGAACGATCCAGGAGAACAGTCAGCAGAGTCTGGTGATCGAGAGCCAGATGGCTCAAATCGACAAACTGAAAGGCGAACTAAACAGCGCCGACGCTCATCTCACTGACGAAGTAAATCGACAAGTTGCGTCAGCGCGAACGCCACTTGAACAAGACCTAAAGGCGGCCCAAGCCACAATTGCGCAGCTGCAGCAGCAAATCGATTCGCTCAGTTCACGTAGCGAATTCGAGCAGCGCATGCATCAGAATCTCGATCAAGTCGCCAGCCGCATCAACGAACTCGAACAACAAGCGATTGACGCAGCAGACGATGAAGAGATCAACTTGAGAACCCAGATCGCCGTGCTGCAAACTCGCCGCAATCAACTGGAAGAGAAGCTGGATTCACTCGATTTCTTCGACGCAGAAGCGTGGCAGCACGTTAAGCAGGAATTGAGTGCCGATTGGAACGAATTGTCCGCCGCAATCCCGGCAGCTAACTTGGGCGGCACCGTGAACGCCGTCGCCCGCTTGAATACGCTCGACGATTGATTAACTCCGGTACGTTGATCAGGCCCGCAACATTCAACATTCAACATTCAACATTCGATATCCAAGTCTCCGCATCACCGATCCGCTTTCCCAGTGATTTCGAACAGGAACCGACTGGGATGAGTGGGTCGGGGTTTGCCCCATTTGCGTCGGGTGAGTGCAAAGGAGAGGGTGAGTCGCTCTTGGGCGCGAGTGATGCCGACGTAACAGAGTCGGCGTTCTTCGGCGATCGAATCGCCATCGTCATCCACGCTCCGTTTATGGGGCAGCAAGCCTTCTTCCATG
>JAGQPK010000644.1 GCA_020426755.1 Planctomycetales bacterium | reverse complement strand
ATCCGCAAACATGATCTTTAATATTCGGCGACCATCCACTTCCTCCGTCGCCGCACTGTAGTCCGAGACACTCGCGCCAGTGGCGGAGACGACCGAGTAGTCGGCAGGGATGTCGAAATCCCATTCACGGATTGGTGCTTCACGAATATCGAGCTCAACGTCGGCACGAATTACACGATCGGTCTCAGTCAGCTCGTAACGTACGAGTTGCGCGATGCTGACTTCGGGTTGAATACGATCTGCCACTAGCGCGTAGGCGTATTCGGCGGAGGGAAAGCGATAGACGAATACTTGTCGCGCCTTGAGCGGTTCACCAGGAAACTGATCTGGGGCCAGTTGGGTCAGACCTTGCAAGGCGGTGGGTTCGAGCCGCACGGAGCCACGATTGCTGATGCGTAGATCTCCCGAATGACGAATCGCGCCCACCGGACTTAACCGCAACCCTTCCACGCGTACGGGAAATGCTTCCAGTGGGGTTTGGCTGCGGACAACCAATTCGTTAACGTTGGTGATCGGTCGACTGAGTCGCACGTTCAATTGACGAGTGTCACCGACGGTGTCTACCGTCCAAGCGATGACGTCTGCTCCCTGGACGTCGAGAATTTCACCGGGCCCAGCCAGATCCAGTTGCACCGCATCCAACTCGCCTTGCAGCACGCGATATTCAATCACATGCTGCTGACTCAACAGTCCCGCACCGACCGTGGTTTCGACCGCGGCGGTTGTCGAATAGAACAGTTTGCCCTCGCCCACATCACGCGTTTGTTTCCATTGCAGTCGCGCGTGACCATTGGCGGGTAGGAAGCCGACCCAAAGGTCGTTTTGTCGCTCGGGAACCATCGCATCTGTCCCACGACGGAACTCGAGGTTCTCGGTGAGCCCCGTCAAAGTCAGTGGTACCACGGCACCGGCCGCGACATTGAAGTCAACTGTCCGCCAATTGCCTTGATCAGACTCGATGGGAGCAACAAACTCGAACTGGAAGTCGTACTTGCCGGCGGTAGGAAAGACAAGTTTGTACACCGGTCGCTTTTCGACGATGTCGACGTACAACTGGTAATTCCCGTCGGTTGCCACATGCTCTACGGCCGCCTTGCCTGCTAGTATGACCACACTGGCACTGGGCTCGAGGACGTTGGCGGTTCCGCTGAGCCGGAAGCTCAGCGATTTATCCTTCGCGTGGACGACACCTGTCAACTTTGTGTCAGTCAGTTCGACGGGCCCTGGTACGGCACTGTCTCGATTGAGCTGAATTTGAATCTTGCCGCCGGTCGCGGTTTGGAATTGATTGGCTTTAGGAGAGCTCCCGACCGGTACAAAGCCATCGACATGTGTCACTGTAAATGCAACACGCGCAGTCCGCTGCAGCGTTACGAGCGAATTGAATCCGACGGAATCGCCTGGAGTGATGTGCGTGAGACTAACCTGCGACGGCAAGTCGAGTTCGGCCGACCGTGTTAAGACCGTGACATCAAGTTGACGGGCATCCGCCTTGGGATGAAGGTCAAGGAAACGCTCTGCGCCTACCCTGCGAACCGACCATGACGCAAGCGCGTCACCCGCCACGTCGACAATCTGGTCGTCTCCCTGTAAGCCAAATGTCAGCCGATTGGCGTCGCCTTGGGCAATTCGGATCGACAGCTTGATTTCCTGTTCGATGCCGTGCAATCCAAGTTTCGCAATGGTCGTTGCGTTGGCGGTGTAGAAATCAGGCAGCTTGGGACGGTCGGTATGGGCTTCGATGATGATGCGGCCGGTGCCATCAACCACAGGCGTCGTATCTTGGGCGCATACGGTGCTAAGGGCGGCAGTCAAGAGCAACATGGCGCCGACGAGCCCGCATTTGCAGGTCTGGAGTATTCGTGTTGTGATCATGGTAGCACCTTGCTCCACATCGGAGCGGTTATGCGCACAGGATTGTGTCGTTGGTGAAGGATGGTGAATCGGGCTTTGATTCAGCTAGGAAGTTGGATCGTTGTTCGCAATGGTGCGTTAGCGTCGGTTTGTCCCGTCCGAGAGCATCCACCGTGCGCGAACCGAGGCTAGCGCCTTGCGGCGAACTATTTGTTCATGAGAAGCCGACCGTGATCGTGCTCTGTCATCTAGGGTGTACCAATCTGGGACGCTTGTTGAAGCATTTGCTCCAACTGTTGGACGCGGGGTACGTTTCGTGTCTCTGTCGGCAGGCTTGTGACCAATTCATTGAGTGTTTGATAGGGGACTTGTTCGCCCAAGGGATCACTGCGCAACTTCGCTGCCAACAAACTGGCACTCATCGCCAGACGGAGTGACGCGGACGCTTGGTCGGGCCGGGGGGCCGACGGTTCGTACGGAATAGGCCAACGTCGTTCGACCATGTCGCCGGTGTCCAGATCTTGAAAGCGGACAGAGACGGAACCAACATCGCCTGCGCCGTCCGGCTTTGCTTCGAACTGATAGAGTGCCACGCCCGCTTCGGTCGCTGCCATTTCCGCGGCGTCGACTTGATCATTGTGAAAGTCTTCTTTTTCGAGTCGATGTTGCTCGAAACCTAGCAGACGATAATTGCCGACTCGCTGTGGATTGAATTCGATCTGCACCTTGACATTCTTGGCCGACGGCCGCAGTGCGCCGGCGACTTGATTCGCGAAACGGTCATTCGTAGCTTCGGCCGAGTCGAGCAGGTAATAGCGGCCGTCGCCGCGTCGCGTTAGCGCCTCGAGTACTTGATCATTAAGACCGGCGGCGCTGATGCCTGCCGCATCGAAAGCAATTCCTGCTTCGCGGATGCGCGTGACCATTTGAGAAAGGTTTTCCGGGTTGGCGTCGCCCAAGTTGACAGCGCCGTCGGTCAGCAGGACGATTCGATTCTGCGCACCAGCAACTTGATGTTCCTTGGCCTTCTCGAAAGCGAGGCTCAATGCCGCCTCAACGTTCGTGCCGCCTTCACTTGATAAGCCATCAACGAGTGTCACGAGTTCAGCTGCTTGCTCACCATTAAAATTGTCAGCGAGTAAGCGAGGCTGGCGGGCAAAGGAGATCAGGGTGACCTGGTCGTTCGGCTTAAGTTGTGCAGCGAGAAGATTGAAGGCACGCCGCACAGTCTGTTGGCGGTCTGGCCGCTCCATTGAGCCAGAGTTGTCCAGCAGCAGGCATAAGTTAAGCGGCGTGTTAGCAGCTCGACCGGCTGCTGCCGTGCGAATCGCCACTCGCAGCATGTTTCGCTGTTGTAGAGCTGGATGGATCGACTGCTCCGTGGTACATGACACTTTCTCGTCACCACTAGGCAGTGGATCGCCATAATCAAATGCATTGACGAATTCTTCGATCCGAACGGTTTCGGGCTTCGGCCATTCGTTTTGGGCCAGTGCAGTTCGCGCCAGCTCGAATGCCACATCGCTAACATGTAGCGAGAACGTCGAAAAAGGTTCGGTTCCGGCGTCGAGTTCTTGTACGTCAGCTGGCACCGGCACCTGTCGTGACTCGATTTGCTGTCGTGACTCGACCTGCACGGGAACACCGTAGAGCTCGCGACCGGCGATACGTTTGTCAAAAGTTTCTGTTTGTCGCTCGCTGTCATCGAGCGGGACGTCGAACAACGATTCCGATCCCGAGTTGGATCCTTGGGGTTGAGTGGATTCCGCGATCTCGTCGCTGAGCGTGCTGAACTTGCTGCCGAGGTCGGATGCGCGGAACATCCATTGTCCCGCCTGAGTGCTTTCCGATTGACGAGAAGCCGGAGCCGAGTCTTCCCCCGCCGGAGCGGGGGCAAGCTGTTCACCAAGTGTCGGCAGAGCCAAT
>JAGQPK010000643.1 GCA_020426755.1 Planctomycetales bacterium | reverse complement strand
TTCGCGAAGAAGCAACTCTAGCCAACTTAACGCCATCCACCGAAACAACACGCGGCGATAATGGATTGGCCTACCTGGAATTCGTGATCACGAACATGAGCAATCAGACGATCCAAGCCGAAGTCGAGGGACCGGCAAGACATCCGTTTAAATATGGACTCTCCATCCAACCCGGAAAGCCTCGGCTTGAAACATGGCCGGTCGGTACGAAACTGTATCGAACCGTTAGCGGCAATCGCGAGGACGTGTTGCTGTCGGTGCAAGAGGAGTTTTCCGGACAAACGATCGAAATCCCGGAGCAGAAGTAGCGATGACGCCAGAACAATACGACCGCGTCCAGCAGATCTTCCTCCGCGCTCGCGGCGCGTCTTTGATGGAACGCGAATCACTGCTCGGAGAAGTCGACGAGATAATTCGGCGCGAAGTCGTGTCGCTGCTCGATGCCGATGAAGGTTGTGGAGCGTTTCTGCTAATGGATGACATGAACGGTAGAACGTTGCCTCCTGCCAGTTCGGTCCACAACCCGCAACAGATTGGCCCGTATCGACTGTTGCAACAGATCGGCGAGGGTGGATTTGGGTCGGTCTTCATGGCAGAACAGACGACGCCCGTGCATCGCAAGGTGGCAATAAAACTCATCAAGCTTGGAATGGATTCGAAACAGGTTTTGGCGAGGTTTCAGGCCGAGCGCCAGGCACTCGCGATGATGGACCACTCATCCATCGCGCGCTTCTTTGATGTGGGCACAACTGACAACGGTTCACCCTATTTCGTGATGGAGCTAGTGCGCGGCATCCCAATCGATGAGTTCTGTGAGAAAAACTCGCAGTCACTAACAGAAAGGCTAGAACTCTTCTTGCAAGTGTGTTTCGCCGTTCACCACGCCCACCGAAAAGGTATCATCCATCGCGATCTCAAACCAACAAATGTCCTCGTCGGAATGGGGGAGCGAGCTCCCGTTGCCAAAATCATCGATTTTGGTATCGCGAAGGCACTCGACGCGCGACTGACGGAAGCCACCTTGTTTACTGAGTTCGGTCAGATGGTTGGGACATTGGAATACATGAGTCCTGAACAGGCCGAGATGTCGGTGATCGATATCGACACGCGTAGCGACGTTTACTCACTGGGTGTCATGCTTTACAAGCTATTGACGGGCACAATCCCCATCAGTCGTGAAGTGCTTCTGAAGGACGGGCTCTTTGAATTGCCACGAGTAATGCGTGAAACTGAGCCTCTCAAACCGAGTACCAAGGTCACGGCGATTCGCAAGGGCAAGTCGAAGCGCGACGTCGGCCTCCAAGTGCTGCGCCAGCGCGATCTCGACTGGATTTCGATGAAGTGCCTGGCGAAGGATCGACGAGATCGCTACGACACAGCGAACGAGCTGGCAAACGACTTACGGCGATATCTGGCCGGCCTACCGGTTTCGGCGCATCCTCCGTCGTTCAGTTACCGAGCGAGTAAATTCGTCCGCCGCAACTGGGGTGCTGCCACGGTGGCGTTGGCGATTGTGTTGGGAACGTTGCTTGGTGTCGGAGGCCTCTTCGTTGGGCTACGCAATGCACAACAGGCGCGTCGGCAAGCGGAGAAAAACTTGCAAGACGCCAACGAATCTCGGGCACAGATCGATTTAGCCAGCAGGAAGCTCGAGGAAACGGTCTATGCCGAGCTCATCAACTCGGCACAGCGCGCGGCAGTGAACAATCGAGCCGGACGAGCAAAACAACTCTTGGAGCAGGCCGCTCCGCGTCTTCGTGGTTGGGAATGGAAATTCGTCGACAGCGAGCTGCAAAACTCGCAATGTGGTTTGTTGCGTCAGTCGGGACTGGCTGCCGTGAACGGAATCGACACCGACGCCGCGGGGCGCCTGATGGTGTGCAAGTTGGCTAGTGGCAAAGCTGAAGTGCGTAGTGCAACCCGTGATAATCTTGTTCGAGAACTTCCCAGTAAATCAAGAGTCACCGCAGTCGCGTTCGCCACAGAAACGCTGCTTGTGGGCACCGATCACGGTCGCATCACGTCATTCGACATCCGGGACTGGCAGGTCGTGTACGACCGTGAGCTCGGTTCGGGCGGAATCTACGATATTGCCGTCGATCTGGAAGACCGTCAGTATGCCGTCTGCACCGGCGGCGGTTGGATCGGGCTGTTCGACGCTCACCAGCACGTTTGCGTAGGTGAATGGAAACTTCCCGTGAGACTCTCTGGCCTGCTTCTGAAGGGCGGCAAAGTTGTTGGGGCGGGTCTGGATGGCAAGCTCTATGTCATGAAGCTTGGTGAAGAAGGCTTCCAAGCACATTTCATTTCGCGCTCGAGTCTGACCAATATTGGGTGGCTGGGCGAAGACAGTATCCTTGTTGCCGCTAGCCACGACGTACTTACCATCAACCTTGCTGCCAGCGGCATCGCCACCGTCGCGTTGACGCAAAGACGAAGTGTTGTTAGCGGTTTGGCCACGGGTATGCAGATTGGAATCGTGGGTCGAGGTGACGGGGTAGTCCTCAAGGTCGAAGATTCGCTAGCGACATTGCTGGATGAGTTCGATGCTTCTGTGAGCGCCGTGCACTGGAATCAGGCGGGCGAACATTTTCTGCTGGGCCTATCGGATGGTCGTGTCGTCACAATCGATCTTCCGGCAAACAAAAGGTCAGGAGATTCCCAGGCTGGCCTGACTTCAATCGCTTTGCCTGCTACCCAATTCGTCACAGCCAATAACGAAGGCTGGCTGACGAGCCTAGATGCAGAGCGCGACCACGTGCTTATTTCGAAACAGTTGCACGACACCAGCATCTGGAACGTTGCATTTGACGCCCACGAACACCGGCTCGCGACGGTTGGCGAAGACTTTCGGATACGTGGTTGGAAGTTTCCAGAATTGGAACCACGATTCGAGCAAGCGACGGCGTGGGGAGTCCGCGATGTGTGCGTTGCTCCGGACGGGAGCTGGATTGCTGGACCGGCACCCGCAAATTCCAATGTGCGCGAAGGAACAATCGGCATTTGGAATTTTCAAGGAGATTGCGTACGGTTGCTGGAAGGCCACACAAATTGGGTGCTCCGTTTCGGTGTCAGCCGTGACGGTCAATTTCTCGTTTCAGGCTCCGAAGATCAGACCACCCGTGTTTGGAACACGAAAACTTGGAAGACGGAACATGTCTTGGCACCTCCGCTCCGTTCGTCACCAGAATATTTTGCGTTCGGCTCATCGACCGAGCTTGCCATCGGCCATCGCGATGGTCGTATCACGTTCTGGAATCTTGTAACAGGGGCCGATTGTGGCATGTGGGCAGCGTTCGGAGATTCCCTGTCTGGCCTATTCGCCACACCCGACAAACGGCTCCTTGCGACATGTCGCTCTAGTGCGAACTTGCAGGTGTACTCACTCGAGCGTTCAGAGGTAGTTGCGACGCTGCAACTGTCTGCGGGCTACATCGAGCATTTCTCGGTTGCGCCCGATGGACGAACGATTGGTTACGCCGGGAAGGATGGCAGACTTCGGACTATGCGGATTCAATCAAGGGATCCGGCTAAACTGCCAAATCGCACTCCTGTTCGGTGAATCAGAGCTGCCAATTCCAAGAAGTGCAATTGACGTGGTACCTGGATGCGGCGCGTTGAGCTTTGTTTCGCGCACGAGGACGAATCAGGCAGTGCCCCTCCTTGGGCCGTTGGTCGACGATCAAGCGTGAGCTTCAGCGAATCTTCTGTGGCAGCACCGACACTGTCCTTCGAATCCGTGTGCGAGTGTCTGAGAAGCAGCGCGAGGTCAGATGACGC
>JAGQPK010000642.1 GCA_020426755.1 Planctomycetales bacterium | reverse complement strand
GAACTTAGCCGCAACGGCCGTTACGTTTGCGACGGCGCCTATTTGTGGGATGTCTCGACCGGGCAGCGCCCCCTGGCTCGCCGCTTTCCCAATCGCTTGGGATGCTTTGCTTTTAGCGGCAACTCTCAATACGTCGCCAGCTTGCTCGATGATGACTCCGTCGCGGTTTATCGCCTGTCAGATGGCACTACGACAAACGTTCACGATTTCGATGAACGCGTCTTGCATCTCAATCTTTCCGACCGCGGCGATCGCCTGTTCGTCGTCACAGCGCAAGCGAACTCTCCGCGCGTCAAGTTAAGCATGATCCCGCTCGCAGAAGGAAAGGAAACCTTCGCCACTTATTCAAATCAGGGCAATATCGTTACATCGGCGTGGCATCCGACGGAACCCGTTATCGCCTTTGGAGATCACGCCCAAACGGTGTCATGGAATTGGCACAAGCAGACTGTTCGAGTGTGTGCAACTGAGCCCGACCTGATTGCACGGATCTTATTTCATCCCACAGGATTGCTATTTGTCAATACGGCCTATACATGCCGCGTCTGGGACCTGCTGGCTGGCCATCGATTACTGGAGATACCTGGCTCCGTCATCCAACATAATCTCGAAGGGACACAATTGGCATTACGCCAGCTACCGGACTTAGGGTTGGCGACTTTCTTTCCAAGTGCATGCTACGCAACGTTGCCATCCATTGATGCGCGGCCGGGGCAATCCTTCCACATTCATCCCGCTGGGCAACTGGCGGCTCGCGCGACCGCTGACGGCCTGCATTTTTTTGACCTGAACCACAATCGTCAGATTGGATCCTGGCCACTGGAGAACGTCCGCGCAGTGCGTTTCGCGCGTGATGGCCGTGCGTTTTGGATTATGATCCCCGGCGACTCGGCATCCACGGGACTCTGGCGGTTCTCAATCGAAGTTGTCGAAACGGACGATCGTCGCCTCTACGCGATTGGAGCGCCGCAACGTCTCTGCGGCACGCAGTTCGGCGACTTTTTCGAAACGAATGCCAGCGGAAACCGAGTTGGCTGGCAGTCAGCGATGTACAAGTTCCGCTTACTCGATCCGACGACGAATGCCCCAAGTCAAGAACGCTCCATCGTCGCCTGGGCAGGGGCACGAATGTCGCCCAATGGAAGTTGGCTCGGTTGCCAAAATGATCAGGCGACCGAAGCCGTCATTTATGCGATCGACAGTGACCTGCAATTTAACTTGCCTTGCAAACGAGCACATGTCGCATTTGCCAATCAACATGATTATGCTTTCGTCACCACCGGTCTTGATGAGACCCGTCTGCGGTGTGTTGACCTGAAAACCGGAATCACCCGATTTTCATTGGATGATCGGTTTAAGATCTGCACGATGTCCTATCCCGTCGTTTCGCCAGACGACAGAATTCTGGCGATACCGCTATCAAGTCCGCCCGCCATTATGCTCGTCGATATTGCCACCGGCGAACCTCTCCTGAAACTGTCTTCTGAAAAATCCGGTTGGTGGCTTGGGGTACTCCAGTTCACGCCAGACAACAGTCAACTGATTTCAAACTTCGGAATCGCCGACATCGCACGCTGGGATCTCAGAAAACTGCGTGACCATTTGCGGCAACTCGGTATCGATTGGCAGCATCCGCCCTACCCCGCGCCAGCACCGCAGGCGCCGGCGTGTGAGGTGCAGTTCGATTGCGAATCAATTAACTCCGCAACAGAACCGATGCTGTCACGGCCAGCCAGCTTAATCACGCAGATCCTGCCGAACTTAGCGCAACTGGGCAGCCCCGATGACTTCCGCGCGTGGTTTCAGTACTGGTCAGCGAAGATCGCACCGTAGCCTGTCTGACGCCGGCAAGCAGCACCGGTTCACATACGATATGTCGCGCGAGGCGCGTCGTGCCGCCCGTTAGATTTCAAGCAAACGATCCTCTCTTGTCAATTGCGATCTTTGTTTTGCATAAGCACATCACTGCCGATTTCTTGCAGATCCATCAACACTTCAATCCGCTGCGTTCAGTAAAATGCCAATCCAGCAAAGAGAGCCGAGAAGATAGGTCGCTGCAAACAGTAACAGAGCCAGTTCCCAGTTTTCACTCCACCCCACGATTCTCGCCACCACAACCGGGCAAGCAGCGGCGGCCAGGTTTCCCGTCATGTTCATCCAGCCGAATAATTCGGCGACTCGGTTACCTCCTACATCGATCGTCGTCGCGAACGCACAGGGGCCGGCCAATGCTGCGAAGAACGCCCCACTTGCCAGCAGACCAACTGCCACATTAGCGTCAGCCACAAAAAACGCGATGAAGATCAACAGGCCACATCCAGCCAATGCAAAAGCTCCGACTCCGGAACGACTCAACTGCAGCTTGCCCGTGCGACAATAGACCCAATCGGTCACGAAGCCGCCGCACAGACTTCCAGTAAGTGTGCCCGAGAGGACGAGCGCCTGTTGATATCCCGACGCGACGATCGACACTCCACGCGTCTCCTGCAAGAAAGTGGGAAACCAACTGGCAAAGAACATATATCCCGCGGCACGGCAAACCTGTTGGCCACATAACAGGATTAGGAAACGTGCCTGCCAGTGCACACCGAGCGATGCTGGGCGGTTCGTCGCACGTTGCGCGGTCACGCGATGCTCAGCTGCCCTTTGATCAATATCAGATTTGTCCTTCACGTGTCCCACTGTCGGAGACGCAATTAATTCTCTTTCGGCGGCGTTCAACTGAGCGACTTCAACAGGCTGATTGCGAAAACGTAACGCGAATCCTAATGCCCAAAGCAGACTAGGTATCGCAAACACGACAAACACTGCTCGCCAACCAAACGGTTGCAGTAGTTCACCAGTCAACCCGCTGGCCGCGATCGCACCAACCTGCATGCCGGCCGTAAGCCAACCACAGGCCATCGATCGGCTAGTCAGCGGCATCCAATGTCCAATTGAATGACACGCTGCAGGAAACACACCGGCCTGCGCCGCACCCATCACGATCTGTGCCGCCAGTAACCCGCCAAATCCCGAGGCCACACTGATACCCAGCGTCGCGGCTGCCCAGACAACGGCGAAGACGGTCAGCGCGACGCGCGTGCCGACGCGTTGGACCCACCAACCACTGGGAACTTGCAATAGAGCGTACGACCAGAAGAAGGCACCCATGAACCAACCGGATTGATCCAGCGACAACACAATGTCACTACGAATCGTGCTCTCCGCTACTCCTACCGCATTACGGCACAAGTAGGCCAGTGCCGCCGCGGACGTCAGCCACAAGACAGCACGATACCGATAGCTCGTCGGCTGTTCGTTCATGTCTGGCTTCCAGTTTGCGACGTGATTGAGGAGGTATCAAAGCATTAGGGGCAGGGCGACAGGCGTGGAGTGGAAAGCATCGTTACAGCAGTTGCAATCATGTTAGCGTGTTAATCATTCAAATGTCACTACGCGACATGCATGGCCGACTACCTGACTACCGGCGATAAATCGCCGGCCTACCGTCAACAATCGCTACGCGATGACGGTCCTAACCGATGACGGTGCGGCGCGACACCCGGATTACGTGACACCATATTATCGCGATAACGGATTGCGCAATAACGGTACAACGATACGAGAACTACGTGATGCCTGAGTCACGCTGAGACAGTTTAACTTGAGGACCGTACACGCGGTGAATATGGATCAGAGTACCAGCTGTAAACGAGCAAACAAGCGATCGACTTCGTCCTGCGTTTCTTGATCCAACGTCCATGCCTGCGGGCCACGACAAGTCGTATTGCGAAAAACGCC
>JAGQPK010000641.1 GCA_020426755.1 Planctomycetales bacterium | reverse complement strand
AAATTCCCCGTCGTGATTCCAATCACCGGTGGTCCAACGACTGTTCTTTAGTTTTTGATCTTCGTATTGGCCGAACTGAAGCACCTGAACCAAATCACGCGAGTCAAAGACGCCGTCGAAGTTCACGTCACCCGCCACAACTTCATCCGGCGGCGTTACGTCAAGTCGCGGCGGCGGATCGATGCTCCCATCAGTGAGATCTTGCACGAACAGGCGATACGTTCCTTTCGATTCGAGGAAGGAATCTATCCGCAAGTAGCCGGCGGAGCTGATGTTAAAGATCGTATCTGTCGCCGTATAGCGCAGCGTGAATCTGCCTCCAGCTTGCGTAGCTTGCGCGACAGAGACACCAGCTGCCCCGTAGAGCCTCACATCAGGACTCGTCAGGGTAGCATCGATCGTGTCGACGATCGCTTCGTACGTATGTCCCAACTGAATATCGACGAGAAAGTAGTCGCGGTCAGCTTCCGTCACCAGTTCACCGAAGGCAGTTTCACCCATTGGCAACTCGGTCGCGTCATTGCGAGTGTTCCCATGGTCGTTGTTCTCCAAGTGGATCATCAAGTCGTACTTGCCGACCGGGCCGTCAACAAGAATGTAATAACCCGTGGGAGCGCTGCTGGGTATCGTTAATGCGTCAGGGATCAACTCGCCATGTATCGTTCTTCCATTGGGTTCGAGAATCTGAAACGAATACGCCTCCGAGAGCGAGACAAGATAGCGTTGCCCGGAGACGACATTGACGTAGAAGGCATCCGCGTCGCCTGCGAAGTTGATGCGGCCATTCACGATCGTCGGCACGTCGTCGGGTGTCGCTATCTCGGTCGCCTCCGAAGTGACGTTGCCATGATCGTCAACGCGAGGCGCAGGTCGTGGCGGCAGCAGCGGTGTCGACGGTGCTGTCGCGGGATTCGTGCCATTTAGGAAAAGCGTGTTCAATCCTTCGTTGGCGAAGATAACATCTAGATCGCCATCCTGGTCGACATCGCCCAGAGCTATCGCATGCGACGAGTCGTTGCCAAATCGATCCGCAGTTCGAGTGACGGGAGCCAGCCAGATGCGATTGGATTCCTGTTGATCGGCTGCGGTTACGATATCGAATTGACCGTCACCGTTGACGTCGCCAACCGCCACAGCAGTACCCGCGGATAGCCCGCCGATCACGCGATCTCCAGCGACGATTTCGTCGCCCAGATTGGTCCCGACGCGCACGCGCGATGCCCTGCCGGCATTCCAAAGATCGATGTACGTGACTGCTCGAGCCGCGCCGTCTTCGCGGCCGGTCGTTCTCAACACGAACGCGCCTTTACCGTCATTGCTCCAGAACTCGTCGTGCCCTCCCTCATTGCCAAACACAATGTCTAGATCACCGTCGTTGTCGATGTCCTGGACCGCGACACAGTTGCTGGAAGTAGCGCCAAGCGTTTGAGCAGTCGCCTGAAACTGTCCAGTTCCATCGTTAAGCCAGACCTGGTTCGGCACGTTGTCGCCGAGCGCCAGCGCAACATCCAAGTCATAGTCCGCATCAAAGTCGGCCAGCACGACATCGCGCGCCGCACCGAGATGTGACCACTCGCCGGTTACAACGAAGCGCCCCCTGCCGTCGTTCGTCGCTGCCCACAACTTGTCACGGCCGATGACGATCAGGTCCGCGTCACCATCGTCATCAAGGTCGCCAGTGTCCATTCGCACGGCGCCATCGAGTTCCAAGGTTTGAGATAGTGTGAGTGCGGTCGGCACCTCGGCGATGTCCCAGATTTCCAAACCGCGCGAGCTGAGCGTCGCAGCTTCCAACGTGGTATCGCCGTCCACATCCAACAGCTCGACGTCCAAATGCAGTTGATCGCTGCCAAAGGTCACTGGCACCGCATCGTACAAGCGCGGCAGATCGGGTTGATGGATTTTTCCTGAGGCTCCATCGAACCACACAGGACCGGAGTTCTCAACACGATTCGTGACCCAATCAACAACCCCATCCCCGTCAATGTCACCGCCGTCGGTGACTACCGTGTCTGCCAAGTATCCCAAGTAAATCTGCGCATGCTGCCGAAAGCCACCGCTGGGCAAATTCTCACTCCAGACAAGTTCCTCACCGAAGTCCCCTTGGCAGACGCCATCGACGTCCCCATCGTGGTCTGCATCGAGCAACCAAAATTCACCACGCGCCCCGTCCGCAAAGTAATAGCAACCGTACTGGATCGGTCTCAATCGTGTGTCTGGAACCCCCAAACGTCGCCAGCCCACGAAGTTGCTGAATCGCGTATCGACGAAATGCCACCATTCAGTCGTCTCGATCGTCAATTCGAACTGTCCATCGAGGTCGATATCCAGGAGCTGCGGATCGGCGTAGTTGACCGAATGAGACTCGCCAATCTCGTTTGTTTCGCTGAGGTCTCTCGCGACCAGCTCTGGCGTGACCGCGTCGTCCTGGTTCCAGAGCACACTGTATTCACCTTCGGCAGTTTTAGCCAACAAGTCGATATCGTTGTCACCGTCGATATCCGCCGCATCCAGCAGCCCATCCGCTGCCAGCGTTACCTCCAAAGTGAAGTTGCCGACTCCATCCGAATTTCGGAGCAGCGACACGAGATTGTTGCCAAACAATAGGAGGTCAAGTCGCCCGTCTCGTCCAACGTCAGTTGCGACAATTCGTGTGCCGGCGCTCGCGGTAATCGGATGCCCCGTGAATTGCCCCTGGCCATCGTTTTCGAACCAGGCCGGCTCCGTCGTCACCAGGTCGACGTCGCCGTCGCCATCCAGGTCGGCGGCAATCGTCGGCGCGCGGCGCGAGTCAAGCGAATGGCTCACAAACGTGCCCTCGCCATCGACGTTTTCGAACCAAGCATTGCCTTTGATAGCGACGGTACCGTAGCCGTCCAGATCGCCGTCATTATCAATGTCGACTAATTGGGTGAGCAAATGTCGGTGTTCGAGCCATTCCCAAGAAGTGCGACGCCGAACTGAATTGGTGTGGCGTTGCCCGCGTAGCCTGCGAAGTAGACGAGACATATTCGTGCTTCCCAACGCCCCCCACCAACAAAGACCGAGCAAACTCCAGAGGAGGGAACATCGGTCAGGCTATCAAACGACCTCATGGACAGCAAGGACTTTGCCAAAACTCAGTTGTTGCCTGAACTGGTGGCGTTCGAGCGTGCGAACTCGTCAACGCGGAAACCATTATGCGGCGATGTTCCGTTCACCAAGGTGCATACATTGCTCACGTCATCAGCTCGCACAGGTCAGGAAGCTGGCGTGGCGTTGCATTACGTAGCTGATGCGGGCCAGCACGAATGAACTTTGCGAGTGCTTACGATGGAACCACTTGCTGGAAACTCGCGTGACCTGTTGACAGACACATCATCAATCCCGCGCTGCCGTTGTCCATGAGCGGACACCCGTCATCTTGCCTTTGGCCAACGGTCTACTACTGTTATATTCCGCCGAGGAGATTTAATGCAGATAGTCCATTTGAGGTCGATGTGAAAACCCAACGAGAAACCGAGCGGGAAATCAGCCAAGCGATCATTCGATTCGAAAAGGAGTTCATGGGGCGTGGACCGTTGGAAGCTCGCACGTACATCATCGACGATATGGTGCTGGTGCGGTTGAAGAACGTCTTGACCCCAGCGGAACTCAAGCTCGCTGAGTCAGAGGAAGGGAAAAGAGGTCGTTACTTAATTAAGCAAGTCCGTCAGGAATTGATCGAACAAGGCAGACCGCTGCTGGACGCCGTGATCCAGGACATAGTCGGTATTAAGGTGGTGAGCCTGCACACGGACATTA
>JAGQPK010000640.1 GCA_020426755.1 Planctomycetales bacterium | reverse complement strand
AGACATGAACCACTATGCGAACGATGCCGAGACGCGACGCGTCGATACGCTGGCCTTGGAGGCCATGGAATCACTGGACGCCGACCAACTCTATCGCACGGTGCGTGAACACAAAATCAGCATGTGCGGCGTCTTGCCGGCTTGCATCGTCATGGATACCCTACGACGCCTAGGACAACTAACTACGATCGAACGAGTTGCCTATGGCACGAGCGCCGATGCGTCAGGAGACAAGTCGCGCGTCGTCGGCTACGCCGGAATGCTCATTCGCTAATCACTCGCCTCAAGACAGTCAATTCTCTGAACAATGAAGAAGCATCGCGTCGTCGCCAAACAACCGAATTCAAAGATGTGCCTGGTCTGCGGTCTGGAAAATATCGCTGGCCTACGCGCTTCATTTTATGAACTTGAAGACGAACAGTTGGGTGCCGTGTTCACGCCGCAGGACAATCATCAAGGCTATCCGGGCCGATTGCACGGAGGCATTGCGGCCGCCCTGCTGGATGAAACGATCGGCCGTGCGATTCGCATGCGTCACGGCGATGAACTGTGGGGCGTGACGATCGAGTTAACAACACGCTATCGCAAGCCCGTGCCGCTGAACGAACCAATCCGCGCAGTCAGTCGCATTAACAAGGAAACCCGCCGCCACTTCGAAGGCACCGGCGAGATCCTCTTGGCCGACGGCACCGTTGCCGTGGAAGCTCACGGACGATATTTCAAAATGCTGATCGACATGATTAGCGATTTCGATCCCGAACAGCAACAATGGCGAGTGGTTCCGCACGATTCCGATCCTCCGCACTTCGAGTTCGTCCCGCACGAGCCGCCCAATATGGCGTGAACTTCGCAAGTTCGCCGAATGGCGCCAGCCGCGGTTCTCTCGAAAGCTGGGGACTCAGCGACGGCACAGAACCGACACTAACGCGTTACGGCGGACTACCTCAACATTCAACATTCGAAATTCGAAATTCAATATTCAACATTCAAGGTGCTGACTCATGCCCCGTGGTATCGCTCGCATCATCTTCAGCGTGTGCCTATTCGTCGCAATTGGCTACAGCCCGGTTCCGGCGCAAGACACCGAGCCCGGGTTTGTCCCGCTCTTCAACGGAACCAATCTCGATGGCTGGGTGAACGTCAGTTGCGGTCCCGCCACTTGGACAGTGTGCGACGGCAAGATCTGCTGTTCGGGGAAACCGATTGGCGAGCTGCGAACCACGCGGATGTACCAAAACTTTGTGCTCGAGGTTGAATGGCGTCACCTGCAACCGAAAGGCAACGCGGGCATCTTCGTTTGGGCGGACGCCATCACGGCTCGGGGCCAACCATTTCACCGTGCCGTTGAAGTGCAAGTCCTCGACGGGCGCGAAGGTGAGTGGTTCACTTCCGACGGAGACGTGTTTCCAATTCATGGCACCACGATGGTTCCCGAAAACGGGCGAGGCGGCATGCGAGCGTTCCCGACGGAGAAGCGCAGCCGCCCATCGCCCGAGTGGAATCACTATCGCATCGAATGTGTCGATGGTTCGATTCAGTTGTCCGTGAACGGCAAGGTCGTGACCCGTGGGCGCGAATGCAGTTTGCGCAAGGGCTACATCTGTCTCGAGTCAGAAGGTTCGCCAGCCGAGTTCCGTAATCTGCGAATCAAAGAACTGCCAGGGCCAGCACTGCCTCCGGAACAGATTGCGGATGCGGACATCGGATTTCGCTGCCTCTACAACGGCACCGATTTAACTCACTGGAAAACGACTGACGCCATCTTGTCACACTGGCAGCCTCACGACTGGCAACTGGCTTTTACCGGCACCAGCACGGATGCCGCCGAGGAACAACTTGATCTGTGGAGCGACGAGTCTTTCACTGATTTTCAGCTGATTGTAGATTGGCGCTGGCCAGAGCGAACCGCGCAAACACAATCAGCAGACGCCCGCCCAGATGAGCGGCAAGCGGTCCTGCTGCTCCGTGGCAGCGAAACAGCCAGGGTGACGATCGGCGGAGCAACTGCAGGGCAACTGGACGCGATCGTTGCCGATAACGCCTTGCCAGAGGCGGTACGGGCGGCGGCGCGAGCGAAAGCTGAGGCGGCGGTTCGCGACGGCGAATGGAATCGATTTCTGATCACAGTCAAGGGAGATCACGTCACAATCGTACTGAACGGGCATGAGGTTGTCACCGACTGCCCGCTCCCTCAAGTCCCCCTCACTGGCCCGATCGGACTGCGGGCGAGAAGTCAGATCGAGTTTGCCAATATCTTTGTGCGGCCGTTGTGATAAGATCAGGGGCCGCCAGCCATGGCGCTCCCTCCGGTCAATCCCACCTAAAAGATCGAGGCCCTACCATGTTGACGATCTACTCTGGCCCGGCACATCGGCGTACCTGCGATGGACTATCGCGCCGTTCGTTTCTTCATGTGGGCGGAGCACTCTTAGGCGGATTGTCCGGCTCGTTTGCCTTGCCAGACTTGCTGCGAGCGGAATCGAGCGCCGGCATTGGATCGTCCAATAAATCGCTGATCGTGGTCTACCTGCCGGGCGGACCGCCACACCAGGACATGTTCGACTTGAAGGTGAACGCACCCGTCGAGATTCGTGGTGAGTTCAAGCCGATTGCATCCAACGTGCCGGGCATTGAGATTTGCGAATTGTTGCCCAAGCTGGCGCAGCGCATGGATAAGCTCGCCGTACTGCGCGCTGTCGTGGGCGCGAAAGATCGTCACGAATCATTCCAGTGCCTGACGGGTCGCCTACGCGACAATCAACCGGCAGGCGGTTGGCCGGAAATCGGTGCGGTGATTTCAAAACTGAAAGGCCCGCGTAACGTCGCGGTACCGCCGTTCGTCAGCCTCTCGCCGCGAATGCAACACCGACCTTACAACAACGGCTACGCCGGCTTCCTCGGCCCCGGACACTCGGCGTTTCAACCTAACGGCGACGGTCGCGATGATTTGGTACTTGGTAGCATTTCGGTCGACCGCTTATCGAATCGCCGCCAGTTGTTGGGATCTCTCGATGCACTCAAACGTCGCGCTGATCAATCAGAATCCGTACGAGGTGCCGATGAACTGCAACACCAAGCACTCGGTGTCCTGACATCCAGCCGCTTGGCAGAAGCTCTCGATGTTGAGCAAGAAGATCCGCGACTCCGCGAAGCATATGGCATGGGCACAGATCGTATTCAAGGCGACGCCGCGCCACGGCTTAACCAGCAATTCTTGTTGGCACGCCGCTTAGTCGAAGCAGGCGCGCGTTGCGTGACACTTAGCTACAGCTTCTGGGATTGGCATGGAGCGAATTTCAACCATGCCCGCCAAAACTTGCCAGACCTGGACCAGGCATTGAGTGCCTTGATCGACGACATCCACAGTCGCGGACTCCAAGACGATGTCACGGTCCTGGTGTGGGGTGAGTTTGGTCGCACTCCGCGAATCAATAAAGACGCAGGGCGTGACCACTGGCCTAACGTGACTTGCGGACTGCTGGCCGGCGGTGGCATGCGTATGGGGCAGGCGATCGGCACAACGGATCGCTATGGCGGAGAAGCGCAAGATCGGCCTGTTCACTTTCAAGAAGTCTATGCAACGCTCTACCATAACCTGGGGATCAATCCCCACGACTTCACTGTGAGAGATCTCACCGGCCGACCACAGTACTTGGTTGATGGCGACTACCAGGCGATTTCTGAATTGATTTGAATGGAATTCGGCGCAGTGGGGTACTGCCCTGCACTCAGTTTAGCTCCACGCGCGCCGTTCCCCCTCCCGCAATGAACTCTCAACTGCCTTGAATCGCGCA
>JAGQPK010000063.1 GCA_020426755.1 Planctomycetales bacterium | reverse complement strand
CTGTTTCGCGGTTGTCAGTCGATAACCGCGAAAGATGCGAAAGACGCGAAATATCAGTCGCAGCAGGACGAAGCTGTTGCCCCGTGAAACTTGGCGGTGCGAATCTACTTTCTTCTTGCAGCCGGGATTGAAGAGATGACTCCGAATCAATGAGCTGCGTGCCGCGACGTCCCGATGGCAGCTTCATTCCAGTGAAGTGTTACCAGGATAGAAGCAATGCGCAGTTCCCCCTCCCGTCGATGGCCTCCACTCCGCGCAACTCGACTCCGGGAGGGGGCAGGGGGAGGGAACCGAATTGGCGTCGTTTTGAGGTGGTTGATATAGCGAAGGAAGAACATCGTCGGAAGTTGCAGCCACTCCTGCGGTGCTTCACACTCAGTACCTGTCGCCCTCCCCCTGAATCCCCCTCCCGTACTGCGCGTCTTAAGAAAGTTGAGAGTCAATTGCGGGAGGGGGAACGCCGCACCGGGATCTCAACTGAGTGCCATTTGGCTGGCACCTTTCGCCGAACTCACCCACGATCGCTAGCGCCGTTCGGCGAGCCCGCACACAACCGGTGTCACGAAGTTGTCTCCGTAACATGCTTTGACCATGGCAGCCCAGCTGCCCCGTGTGTCCATTGCCGCCAGCCCCAAACCAGCCAACGCAAGACGGCGGACGCGAGCCACAATGCCCACAAGAGCATTAGCAAGCGGTAGAACCAGACCGAGATAGAAACGACCATCGGTTGAGGCATCGCCTGATCTGCTCGGGCTTCAAACCAATACAAATCGTGTCGTGACGAGTCGTTGCCAAGGATGAACATCTTAGGATCACCCAGTAAGCCTTCGCCTACAACCACGATCAGAATTCCGATTGCGGTGACCGTTAGCACCACCAGCCCGAACTGCAGCAGGTTAAATGCCGCGTAATTGCGCGATGTCGGGTCGATGTGACCACGGCGTTCCAGGGCGAACAACCAGATGACGACAATAAAGGCGGCAAAGAAGTGGACCTGAGTCAGTCCAATCGATAACAGGACCCATTCAAGCCGACTGAGTGGCGACTGTTTTAGATTTCCAAGCAACAACGCTGTCGCCAGCGCACACACCAGGATCGTCCAAAAGCGCACGGCCGGTCCTTGTAACGGACCATGGGTCCACAAGATCCAGCGATTCTCTGGCACGGACAGCGCCGTGTTAATGTTGGCTGCGACGGTTGGTAACGAAACTGCATCTGCGTAAGTCGTGAAACTCATGGGTTGTTGGATGCGCCACGCAACGTCGATCAACTGAGTGCCAGGGTGTAGCGTGACAAACAGTTGGTCGTTCACGCGTCGCACCGGTTGCGGCTGCTGGTCAACGTGTAGAGAGATGACTTCTGCGCTCGTCGGCACCGTGATTGGTAAATCGCCACCGACGCTCGAATCGACACGCAGTCTAAGATTCGTATCGCGATGTCGATGTCCCAACTCCGTCATTTGCCTTACGAGCTGGACCGTCACAGTGTCACCGCTTACTGCGGTGGGTTGGCTGAACGCCAATTCGACGGACTCACCTGGCCAAGGCTGCCAGACGGGGACAAGTTGGCTTTCGGTATCCTCAAAGAAAGGCGGTAGCCCCGTCGGTTCGACGTGCCAAACTGGCGAAGCGATTAAGTGCCAACGTTCGACCCACGTCGCATCTGCGGGTGTGCTCAGTGTGATATTGGCGCCAACTGGCAGTTCACTGTCCCACTCGGTCGTCATCTGTTCGGCTCCCAGCCTCACCGCAACATGGCCCTGGCTTACTTCCGCCTGCGAGCTCAAGACACGTTCGCCTGAGAGCAAAGGGATTTGTAGTGAGATGGCCTTGCCGGGTTCCGAAAGCCGCGACACGCGCGTATGTGCTTTCCAAACGATGCCCGTTTCCAGAAAGCGGTCCACGACGACTGCCACATTGAAGTCATTGCGATCATAGTCCGCCTGTCCCGTATCGACTTGTTGCTGACGAACAAAGATTACTTGCGACTCGGGCACTCCGTTTTCATTGATTCCCGTAACATTCCAATCTGGCGCATTCACGGTGACATGGCGAGGCGCTAACAAGAAGTTCCATTCCCAGTCGGTGCGCGCCGGCACAATTGCCTCGACTGCCACGCGGTGTACGCCAGGCGGAACAACAACCCAGAGGAAATCCTGACGCCGGATCACAAGCTTTGCGGGTTGACCGTCGAGTTGGACTGAAACGGGTGACCAGTCCGGCACGCGGCCGGGCAGCGGCACCGCTGTCTCGATCGCTGCGTGAATTTGGCTCTCCATGCGAATGCGATTGTCACGCAATTCGAGTTGAGTTGTCGAGATTTCTGCGGCGCGTGGGAATGCGTCGGAGGCCTCAAGCACTCGGGCTCGCAACGTTTCCAACATCGCGGCGTCTGGGATTTGAGCGAACGCCGTTTGTGATGGCACGAGCATCATTGCCAGGATGATGCCTGTCACGACGGTCGCGGGAATCACTTTGGGTTTACGTGCGATCTTGAGTTCTTTACGCAGCAGCAGTGACGTCAAGAACGCCAGCAAGGCCAGACGAATCACAATCAATGTGCGATGTTGCCAAGGAGAAAGCAGTACCATTCGAATGGTTTGCGTTGACGAAACCGGTCCGTTCCAACCGCAGCGAACTTCATTCCAACCCCATTCCGGCTCGGCCGGGCCAGTCTGGATTTTCGCCTCCGGTGCTTGTGCCAGATTTGACAACTGCTCGTATGATCCATAGCGACGTGTTTTTTGCTCAAGGCCTTCTTCCTGTGACGACGGTGTGTCGGATTCGTAGGCAACGGTCGCTACCGCTTCTCCTGCGTGGTACGCGCGGCGAACGGAACGGAACATGAAGCGCGGTTCGTATTGGATACCCGGCAATTCAAGTTGCGGATAGATGGCGCTTTGGATCTCTCGTGCCGCAAACGGTGCCAAGTTCAACAGCAACAACGCAGCGGCGATATATTTGCAGCCAACCAGAAACTGTCTTCCCTTGCCCTCGGCGACGACACGCAACAACGCCAAGGGGACCAACAGCAAGATCCAAGTAATGCGCGGCGAACCATACTCGTGATAGGCCAGGCCGAATGCCAGGAACGCGATGAGTCCTCCCAGCGGTCCGTACATTCGGAACACCGCCATTGAGAACACAAGCAATAGAAAGAGGTCAAGCAGTGACCAGGCCGTCAGCCATTCACCATCGACGAAGTCCGCGCCGAATAAGGCCATTAGACGCCAGCCCGGTGGAAACGACATCGTCACACGCAAGGACTCGGCATCGGCTTGCCAACCGGTCGCCGCAACGGCGTTGTCGCGAGTTGTGCGACCGACAGCTTCCATGATGATGTTGCGCGTACGGATCTCAACGCCCGGAGCGCCGGACATTGGATTTGCTGTGATGAGTTGACCTTCACCGCCAATACGCACTCGACCGAGTTCCTGCCCGCTGGCAACGTCGAGTCGCCAAATCTGTTGATCATTCCCAACAATCTTGTCTCGATAAGTCAGTCCGCGACCGTCATCGTCCAACCAGAAATGGCGGTCGATCGCGAGCCCCGCTGCGGCACGGTTACCCATGCCGCGCATCTTTTGCACAAGTTGAAATGGTGACTCGGTACGCCAAGCGTAGACAGGCAGATCGCGCCAAGCCTCTGGAAAAGTCGTTTGTGTGACATCGATGACGGGGATCCCCTGGATCTCGGCCGAACGAAATCGCGCATTGGCACGGAACGCGATGAGTTCTTCCGCCACCAACGGCTGCGCTGCCGCGGCGAAGCGGATTTCGTTGACATCCGTTGTGCGAAACGCATCCAGTCGAACGGTCCATTTGCCGGCGCGGACTTGCGCTTTGACTCGTCCCTCGCTATCGACAGCGATAGGGATCTGAGACCGTACGGTTGCCAGGTTCCAACCCTCTGGCAAGACCGATCCGAGTTCTTCCTCGCGACTCTTGCCTGACACCGTCAATTCAACTTCCGTACGCAACCATAACGGAATACCGTCCTCCAAGACGCGATAGACTTGCGCCACCAGCGAATCCTGTGTCGCCTCCTCCGCACGGGTTCGTTGTAACCAGATGTGGCCGTCGGCGTCCCAGGTCGGTGCTGCCACCGACTGACCATTGACTGTCAGTGAGAGCAGACCGATCTGCGGAGGAATCGCCAGTCGCTGCGGCATCCGCCGCCAACGAAACTGACCTCGGATCATAATCGAGTCGCTCGCCTGATCAAGTTTGATGTGCGGTCGACCATCGCGTTCGATGACGGCCACTGGTTCCTGATTGACTTGCACTTCTTGCGGCCAGTACTCCTGATCACCGGGCAGCGGCAGCCAGGTCTCGTGATACGCTTTTGCCTCGAGCGTCCATTCACCCGCGTCCGCTCCGACTTTCAATTCCAACTGTCGAGGCCAGAAACAGATTCGGTCAGCCGGATCCGCGTAGGAGGCCGGGCAAACTTGGTGGGCTTCATCCCAAGTGACCCAGTTGATCCACGGCTTTAATAAGTCCGGAATTCGCTCGTCTTGAGCGACCGCCGCTGGGGCGACCAAACTGGCAACGAACAGGATGCCAACAATTAGGGCAACGATTAAACGATTGACCGCACGATCCATCGGACTCTTTCGACGAATGTTCATGTCACCAAGATCCTTGTGCTTAGGCCTACGATCGCCGGTTCGAGAAACGCGACACGTAATGGTGCCGGACGCTGATTGTTAGTCTACACCCGCGATAAGTCTGCCGATACGTGGACCTAGATTGGCGTCACGCGTGTCGTTCGCCGTAACGCGGCTAACGCCTTGCCGCGAACTCGTTGCCATTTGCCACATGGAAACTTGTGCGCGCAACCGACGACGAGTCGGTATAATGAAGAGTCTCGGTGTTGCGAGTCGATAATTGCCGCCCCGGTTCTTGAACCAATTGAATCAGCAAGCTTATGGCCGCTATTTTCGCTTACGGGACGCTAAAGCAACACGAGGAACGAGGGACATGTTGGCCGCGTAAACCGCTCTCGATTACTCCGGCATTCGTGCGCGGATCACTCTACAACCTGGGAGAATATCCGGCGCTCGTTGCGGGCGACGATTGGGTTAGTGGCGAATGTTGGCTAATCGCCGACGAGGACTTGCCGATCACCTTGCAAGTACTTGACGAAATCGAATGCTACGCGAAGCAGGATGATGACCTCTATGAACGAGTCGTCATCGACTGCTATCAGACGGCCGACATCAACACGCCTCATCATCGCGTGTTTACGTATTACTATTTACATCCAGCTCACTTGCGCGACACGAATCGAATTCGTCCCAATGCAGCAGGCGTCTGCGCGTGGTCGGCGTGACGGAATGGTGTCAGTTACGAGACGTTGGGCTGCCGTAGTTCGTCGCATGGCGTTAAACCAATGACGCTCAATTGAGAAAGCAGGACATCGGCGCCGAGCAAAATTGGAATGTGTTCCGGGGCAACGCCCCAGCTGATTGCCTAGAAGTCCCAGCCCTGCGGACTGGGCTAGGCAATCCCTCTGGCCGTTGGCCCGAGATGAGGCGGACGACGGATCGATTCACGCGACGATTTATGGGCGACTGCCTTGCCATCAATCTAAGCTGGGTACCATTAGGTGTTAGCCACGGTCCGTTTCGAAGTTGGACGCGTTGCGCAGGATGAACGACGCAAACACGTTGCGGCGAACTAGCCGTTGCCTTCGTACTGCGAATGCATTTTCGTAACGGTTTCGGCCACGCGTTTGCGCGCGGATGCGGGAGAGAGTAATTCCGCCTCTGAGCCCAACGCCAACACACGCGGAATCACGTCGAGATCGTGCGCGGCTTGTACCGAGAGTATCACGCTGCCGTCCGCTTGTTTGTCGAGTTTCTGATCCGGATGCCAAGGGTCTTCTTCGACCCACGGCGCGGCAAATGAACTGATGCGAATGCGAAAGTTTTGCAACTTGCCGCCGCCAAAGATTCCCAAACTTTCACGCAGGTAACGTTCCAGATGAAACTCATCGCGTGGCTTGAACCATTCGTCCAGTGCAGTTGCCTTGCGGAATCGATCAAGCTTTAAGTGGCGAAGGCGTTCGTCACCTCCCGCGACTTCGCAGGCATCGGCAATGACGTACAGGCTGCCTTGGTAAAAGACGATGCCGTGAGGTTCGATGCGTCGCGTTGACGGCTGGCTCTGGCCCAGTGGCTGATAGGCAATTTCGAGAATGCGATGTTCGAGAATCGCGCGATTGATGGTCTTCAATGTGCCCTGATGTTTTGCATAGCTTTTGGCAGGCAGGCCGAGTACATGCAGGACGTCGCGAAACTTTTGGTAATGCTCCCACACACTCGCCGGCAGGATCTCTCGGATCTTGTTCCAGAATGACTCGATGCCAATCCAGAATGGTGTGCCGGCCAATGGCGTCAATAGATCGCGGGCTAGGCTGAGTGCAATCAATTCGGTTGCGGACGCATCGATCTTGTGACTGCCGTGAAAACGCGGCCCCAGTTTCCAGACTTTGCCGCGACCGCGCGTTTCGTGGACGCCTACATCGAGCCCCGCGGCCTGCAATGCTTCCATGTCACGGCGCACGCTTCTCACATGCAATGACGATAGGCCAAGTTCCTCCACCAAGTCGTTACGCAGTTCATCGAGTGTGCGGCCAAAGCGGTATCGTTCGAGAATCTGCAGGAGCTTATGCTGGCGTATCAGCTGCTCATTTCGCGCCATCTATTCAGCTTTCTCGAAGATAACCTGATGCAGATCCATGAGGTACTCGTGCACTGGACCGTCAGGACGCACAATCACTCGCGTGCGTCCGGCAGGCAAACGCAATTGACCGCAATCAACCCAATCGTATTCATCCCAACTGCCGGTGCTGCGAGTTTCACCGGTTAGTTGTTCTGATTCACACACCAATGCATATCGGTTGCCGGCAGCATCAGGCGGGCAAGCATACTCGATGGTTACGTTGTAGACGCCGGACGTGGGTACTTCGAGTGTCCACGCTGCGTAGTCTTGCGAGTCGGACCAGAATCCCAAGTTGCGAAATCGATCTTCGTACACGAGCGTCGGTCCAAAGATTTCGGCATGCATCGCCAACATGCGAATGGAGCCGTCGTCTCGCACCGGCGCTACCTGTGGTTCGTTGCCGGCAAACTGTTTGCGAGTGGGCGTGAATTTTCTCAGGTACACAAGCAGCCCATGCATCTGCTCGATCGTGATATCCTTTTCCAATCCTTCCGGCATGAGTGACTTGCTGGACGATGTGAGCTGTTCGATGTCCTGTCGCAGCACAACCGCCTCCTTGGCATCTGGCCCTAGTAACCGCACGCTGTTCGCCGTCTCGGACATGAGTAAGCCGGAGAGTTGTCGCCCTTCTACCGTCTCCACGATGTAGTCCATGTAGTTGGATTCCACGGCGCGATTGGGATCGAGAATCGCTGTGAGCAAGAAATCCACGGATTTGTTGCTCAAGGCCGTTAGGTCCGGCCCGACCATGTAACCCATATCGCCGATCTTGTGGCACGTCGAACAAACGCGTTGAAATGTCTGTTGGCCCAGCTTTTCATCGCCACTTAACTCGGCTGCGGGTCGATACTGCGCGACAATGGCATCCCGCGTTTCCGACGTAGCACTTGCGAACAGTTCTTTGGCCAAACCTGCGATGGCGGCATCGGAACTACCGAGCAATTGTTGGCGTCGACGAGCATCGAGTCGCAGGTTCAGATTCTCAGACTTTGCAGCGCGCAGTAACTCTAGCGTCAATTGCTTCTGTCGCAGGACGCGGTCGAGCACCAGGTTTTGTACACGTGGGGAGAAGCCTTCCCATTGCGGCAGGAATGACTCAATCGCCGAGTCGGCGAAGTGTGACACGATCGCGTCAATAGCAGCACGCTGGATCTCCGGTGGCTGCTGCGGTTCGATCAGCGTACGCAGAATGGCGCGTGTTTCGTCCATGCTGTCGTTAATGTCGGCACGCAATAGTCTGATGGCTGATTGTCGTTGGACCAAGTCGCCACTTGTGCCCAGGGCGGCCGTGCGCGCCGATTCCGCTAGTTCTTTAAGTTGTCGCCGAACCTCGCCTGGCAGATTCGCAATCGTGCCATCGCGTCGTAGGTAGGCAGAAAGATAGCGGTCGACTGCATTGAAACGCCATGTCGTGTCCCAAGGTTTACTAGGATCACACAGCAGCCTACCGATCCGAGCGTGTGTCGCATCGTCACCAATCGCGATAGCTTGCTCAAGTACCTCTGCCAATAAATCGCGGTGACCACCGGTCTCGGCGGCAATTGCGACTTTATCGACAACTCGATCAACATTCATCTTGGTCAAGGAACTCATGGCCGCGGCCACGATCGACGGCTCGGCGTCCGACTTGATCGCGATCTCCGCCAACAGTTCTGCGGCATCTGCGCTGGTGGCGGCCCCCAGACTGTAAGCGATTTGCAGCATTAACGGCGGGGCCGCGCGGGGTGCTCGATCACTGATCGCAGTCAATAGGTCAGGCGTGCTATCCAGCCTCGCTTCACTCAATGCAACAGCATGCCGCGCGACTCGCCAATCATCAGCTTGGATTTCCCGCACCAGCAGTGCGGTGTCGAGACCACTTAAGCGGTGCAGTGTATACAGCGCTTGGATTCGCCCAGGAATTGATGGATTGTTCGTAATGAATTCTCGTAGGGGAGCGATCGCATCGCCGTCGTTACGCCACAAAATCAACTGCTGCGCCATGTCCCGTTGCCAACGATTGGGATGACCGAGCCGTTCGACCAGTTCGCTCAAAGTCAGCTTGTCGAGGCGTGGCAGAGTCTTCGCGAACTTGCCCTGTGCGGCGACCATCCGAAAAATGCGACCACGATCGTTGCCGGAGCGTATGTCGAGTTGTTCCTGCCAACGGCGCGGGATCCACTCTGGATGTTCGATGACGAGTCGATACATGTCAGCGACCCACAATGCGCCGTCCGGGCCGATGCGAATCATGACCGGTCGAAACCAGTTATCCGTCGACGCCAGAAACTCGGACGCTTCATCTTCGGGCAGACGGTGGCTGCGAAATGAAACGTCTTGACGTTGCATTCTTTCGCGATGAATCAGATTGTGCACCGGTTCGCAAACAAACGTGTCCATCGTGCCCGCGGCGCCGAACAAAGTCGGCTCGTCGTTATGCACGATCAAGCCACTGCAGGCCGACGTGAAGCGGTTGGCTCGATCGAAATCATTGAACCGAGGTAACGTGCGACTCGCTGGGAATACCGGGGCCGGGCCGGGGAAGTCGGGCACTTGCCGCCGCAGGAACGGAGGTGCGTAATGAGTATTGCGGCGTAGATAGTGGTCGTCCAAGACATAGTGATAGAGTGGGTCACTGTTGTTGCCGCCGAACCAGTCGCCCCAGTCATTGCGGCTGCGTCCGTACTGTGCCGAACCGGTGATTGCTTCCATCGCGCCGGTGTCGGGATCGATACGGAGATCTCGACCGCTGAGCGCCACGGTTTGGTCATTGGCAAACGAACGGATGTTGCCGCCGCTTTCTCCGTTGGCCAAGTACAGCCAGCCGTCGACTCCCCAGCGCATGCCGTTAATTCGATGCTGTTGATTGCCTTCGCGAAAACCAGTGAAGAGTTCGCGTTTTACCTCGGCGCGGCCGTCGCCGTCACGGTCCGCGGCGAAGATGATGCTGGGGGCTCCACTGACCAGTGCGCCATCACGCCAAACCTTGATGCCGGTGGGGAACATCAAGTCGTCCAAGAAGATTTCCGATTTGTCATAGTGACCGTCACCGTCGGTGTCGCTGAGTATGCGCACGCGACCGCGCGTCGGCATGCCGTTCTCGATATCCTCCGGGTAGTCGCGCATCTCGACGACCCACAGCCTTCCGTCCGCGCTCCAGTCAAATGCAATCGGATCGACAACCAGCGGCTCGGCGGCGACCAACTCAATCTTGGCGTTGACCGAACTACGCAGCGTCGCGACGGCGTCACCGGGTTCCGTGGGGCCGGGGAAAGCCGCGGCTTCGTCGGCCACATCGGACTGCGGCGCGGGAACTGTTTCCGCTGTTGGCAAAGTCGAAGCGTTACTATCGTGGGCGGCTCGCTGCGCCGATTCACCCGCCGTCAGAATCGTGGTGAACGGCAGGCGATCCACTTTGTCTGGTAGTCGAGCGGTATCTTCGTTTTGCCACCACAAATGTCCGCTATGTGCCCAGACGCCATTGTTCGTTCCGTCGGGGCGAATGAACGGCGGAATCGACGTGGTGCCTGTATCACCGCCCTGCCGATCGTGTTCTAACAAGGTGCGCCAACCGGCTTCCCAGCTTTCGAATTTGTAAGCCGCGCATCGCGACGCGTTGGAGAAGACGCATTCCGCACGTCCATCGTCATCGAGATCGACCCAACGCAGACCGCAATCAGCTTCTTCCGCTCTTGGCAAGCGAACGTGCGCAGGAAAGCCGCGTGGCTCCGGCTGCCAGCTTGTCGAGATACGCCGCAAGACGAGCACCTTGTCGGCCTGACCCAGCAGCAGTTCACATTCACCGTCCCCGTCTATGTCGCGCCAGCGTACGGCATCGAGCGCCCCGGGCGTGCGTAGGAGTTCCGCCCAGTCGTCCGGGAGCTTGGTCATATTGATCTGTAGCGAAAATTCACGCCACAAATCATCGGTAAACACAAACGCCCGCAGGCCGCCTGGAGAAACGGCCACGAATCCGACCTGGCGGTTCGCGCCGACGATGCCGAAATGAATTCGGCTGCTCTCAACATCCAATGTACTCTCAAGCCACCGGTTATCACCTGGTGACCACAGACGCGTCAGCAAGCTACCGTTGGCCAAGATGCGGACGCAATCTAGCTGTTGATCTCCGTTTAGGTCGAGTAAACGAAAACCATTGTCCGCGCCCGAGGCAGCGCGAAGCGATTCATCGCCGAGAACATGCTTACGCAGCAGTGCCAAGCACTCGCGGAAACTCAGGAACTTCACTGAGTCGCCGTATGTCTCTGCGGCGTGGTCAATCAGTTCGACCATTTGATCGTTGCGTATCCAACCGTGCGGATGAAACACAACGTTCATGACGCCCTGTTTGCGAACGGCGACGTCGAGTGCCACTTTCAGGTCAGTCACCGTTTGCGGATTGTTGGGTTGATGGAGATTATTGCCTTCCCAATCTGACGGCACGATACAAGGAAACTCCCAGCAACCTCGCCCAATGACATAGGGATACGGGTAGTCGCGGATGGTGTTCACGAAGGACGGGAAGGGGAGATACTTCTGGAACCTTTGCTGACCCGATTCGTCGCTCGTGATTTCGGCAGTGAGTTGCGGATCGTCCGCAGTGGTGATGTTGAAGACCGAGCTGTCTATCTCCAGAAAGTGTCCGCCCGGCGTGACCTCCTCGAAAATCTCTTCGAAGAAGCGTGGACTGAGTGTGTTCAACGAGTCGCAGCACGGCATGCGAAACGCTACCGGTGCGTTACCGGGAATGTCGTTCATCAAGTCGACGCAATCGTCGAACGTTTGTCTGGCTTTGGCGAAATCGTTTTCGCACAGCAGCGGACAGGGGTGGTTCGTTGTGTGGATTTCGATCGATACGCCTTCATCGATCCATTGCTTGAGTTGCGGATCGCTGGGTGCGACCTGGTTCGTCATAATGCTCAAGCCAGCGCGGCCGTCGATTTGCTTCAGCCGATCCAGAATTGGCCGCAAGTACGCCTCATACTTTTGCGGATCCCGCATGTCGTCAATGGCCAGCACAACGACGGCTTGCAGTTTGGGATCCCCCGTCCATTGTGGAGTCGTCAACCGCGCCGAATCACGTCCGACATAGTAGGGATCAACGGGCTCGTCCAAGTAAGTTAAGCGGTTACCGTCGTTGGTCCCAGTTGCCGCGTGCCCCGTGTTGCAGGCCAACAAGATAAGTAGCAGAGCCCAGGCTGCGAACATTCGCCGAGCTACGGTTTGTGGGCGCGCAACATGCGGTTGCGCGATACGCAGGCGCATCGTATTCATCCGAGGGGAACTCACTGTGTCGACAAACCAGCTAGGGAGAACTCAACCGCAGTATTGTGAATCGACGGGCGGACGAATACAAGCACGCGCTGGACGGAGTTCCACGAGTGTGGTGGTTCGCGGCTGCGGTTGGAGTTCACGCTGCGGTGGTAGTTCGCGGCAACGCGCCAGCGTTGGCTCTTTGGAGTGCGATCGCGCAGCTATCGCTTTTCGTGTCAGTTCGGAGCTGCGAAACGATCGAAATCCGGCCGTCTGACGTGTTCGCGCGACACGCAGCGTCGGCTTGCTGGCCGGCAGAATCTGTCATTCGTTATTTGATATGAGTCATTTGTCATTGGAAGACGTGGAATCGCGATGGGCGACACGGAACGAGCCAACGAAATCGAAATTCGGCTGATTGACGACATCCTGAACGCGTCCCCAAGGACAGGGCACTCCCAAAATGGCAGATGACTAATTTCAAATAACTTAATAACTAATGACAAATCTCAGGATTCGATACTCGCAAAAACCAAGTATCCGAGATCAGCATTCCGCAATCGAGAACCGCGGCTAGCGCCTTTCGGTGAACTGGATTCAAACCCCAATGAGAAAGGCCCGTGCGCTTTTGACGGCAAACGAGGCAAGCATGGCGGGGTCCACAAGTGCCTCAACCGTCAGAAGTCGACGAGCCTTTCCCGAGTCAGTCTGGTCAACGTTCCGTGGGGTATTGGAACGCGACACATGGGGTTGGGGACGTGAAAGCACCGGTGGGGACGGTGCTGGTTCACAAGCGATTGTCGTCGCCTGCTTGTGATTCGCGTCCCGAGTTCCGAGGACAACAAGTTGGC
>JAGQPK010000639.1 GCA_020426755.1 Planctomycetales bacterium | reverse complement strand
AGGACGGGTCACTCGATCGCCGCGCAATCAGTCAACGCGTGTTTGGCGGTGTGGGCGACTCGGCAGCCGAGCTGTCATTTTTAGAGAGTATCACGCATCCGCGGATCGGACACCGGTTGTCGTTGGCAATTGACGCCGCTCGTCAGCAACAGGTCGATGTGGTGATTGTCGATGCTGCGGTGATGATCAAGGCCGGCTGGGACAAACAGTGCGACTACATTGTGTTTGTGGATACGCCGCGTGAACTCCGGTTACAGCGAGTTGTCGTCCGCGGCTGGACAGAAAACGAGTTCGCGGCGCGTGAAGCAGCCCAAACACCAGTTGAGATCAAGCGACAGCGGGCAGATTGGATTGTTGACAACTCGGCGTCTCTGGAGGAAACTTTCAGGCAGGTCAAAGCAGTGTGGCATGCATTGCACGACAAACCCTCCCTCCCAGTTACTCATCTCCGATCAGAAACATAACGCTCAACCACGTTCGTGCGTTGGCTTGCCGCCTTTCGCAAGCTGAGTCCTTTTCGCGGCTCCCATTCCAATTCGACTTCTCTCCGATTCCCTCCGTCGGCGATCCGTCCGACTTGCGCAACCTCACGTTTGGAGCGTTTGCTTCATGACAGACTCAAAAGGTCAATCACCCTCGGGTGCTGCTACGCCTCGTCGCGGACGACGGCCCAAGCCGGCGTCGTTTGGCGACAACATTTTCCCAGGCCGGGAAGATGGCGCCGCTGCACTAGACTCGCCAGCCCCACCCGACGAAGTCAAACCCGCATCCGCAGCGGCCGACGCGCCCGGGCACCCCAAACGCAATCACCGCGTTTCCGCGTCGGAACGATCGGCTGCTTCACCGCCGACGGATGGCGCCGCGCGCAAAACGTCGGCATCACCCCGTGCTGCGAACGCCGCACCCGCGGACGCCGCCGATGATTCGGAACCGCTATCCTTGGCCGAGCAATTGGTGGAAGAGGCAGAGCGCGGCGACAGTAACGAAGATCCGTACGATCGGCTCAAACAAAGCGAAGTCCATATCGCCGAACTGCAGAAACTGAGCATGTCTCAGTTGATAGACGAAGCGCGCCGTGACAACGTCACTGACGTGGCCGGCATGAAGAAGCAGGACATCATCTTCCGGATACTCAAAGAACGAGTAAAGATGAATGGCCTGATGTACGGCGAGGGTACGCTGGAGATCCTTCCCGACGGTTTCGGCTTCCTGCGGAGTCCGGACTACCACTATCTGTCATGTCCCGATGACATCTACGTGTCGCCGAGCCAGATTCGTCGCTTTGGCCTGCGGACCGGTTCGACGGTCTCCGGACAGATCCGCCCGCCCAAGGAGAACGAACGCTATTTCGCCTTACTGCGTGTGGAAGCGATTAACTTTCGCGATCCCAACCTGATGTCGGACAAGGTCGCGTTCGACGATCTCACGCCGCTGCATCCGGATGAGCGGATTCGCATGGAGACGGATGCCGACAACGTGGAAGGCCGCGTGGTTGACATGATCGTACCGATCGGCTTTGGACAACGTGGCCTGATTGTCAGCCCGCCGCGTGCCGGCAAGACGATTCTGATGCAGAAGATGGCCAAGTCGGTACTGCACAACTTCCCTGACGCCTATGTCATCATGCTCTTAATTGATGAGCGGCCCGAGGAAGTGACGGACATGGAACGTCAAGTGAAGGGCAAGAACTGTGAAGTCATCAGTTCAACCTTCGACGAACCGGCCTCGCGACATATCCAGGTTTCCGAAATGGTACTGGAAAAGGCTAAACGCCTGGTTGAGTACGGTCATGATGTCGTGATCTTTCTCGATTCAATCACGCGCCTGGCTCGAGCCTGGAACTCGGAGTGTCCGCAGTCCGGCAAGGTCCTGTCCGGTGGTTTGGATGCAAACGCGATGCAGCGACCGAAGCGATTCTTCGGTTCGGCACGCAAAGTGGAAGAGGGCGGCTCACTGACGATCCTCGCCACGGCGCTCATTGACACGGGCAGCCGCATGGACGAAGTGATATTCGAAGAGTTCAAGGGCACCGGCAATCTGGAAATCGTCTTGGACCGTCGTCTTGTGGACAAGCGCATCTGGCCGGCGATCGACATCAACCGGAGCGGGACGCGTCGTGAAGAAATGCTGATGTCGCCCGAAGAATATCGCCGCGTTGTCATCCTGCGTCGTGTCCTCAACGACATGAATCCGCCTGACGCGATGGAACTGCTCGTGTCACGTATGCAGAAGACGAAGACCAACGCCGAATTCTTGATGAGCATGAACTTAAAGTAAACAACAGCGGCAGGAGGGCACACGGGTGCCAATCGAATTCAAAGGACAGCCCACGCGCGCTACGGGGGCGATTGCGATCGTCGTGGCCCGCTTTAACGAGACGATCACAGGCAACTTGCTACGCGGCGCTGTCGAAACGCTGAAGGCCAGCGGCTACACGAGCCAAGATATCCACGTCGCGTGGGTACCGGGCGCCTGGGAGGTACCACTGATCGCACAGAAATTCGCCCGCTCGGGCCGCTTTGCCGCCGTCATCACTTTGGCGGCCGTGATCCGCGGAGAAACGACGCACGATCAGTACATCAATCAGCAGGTCAGTCAATCGCTCGGCCAGATTTCTTTGGAAACGAACCTGCCCGTCCTGTTTGGTGTGTTGACCTGCCAATCGGTTGAGCAAGCGATTCATCGCAGTGGTGGTCGAGTTGGCAACAAGGGTTCCGACTGCGCCAAAGCAGCGCTCGAGATGATCGACCTGATTGCTCAACTCGAAACGGATGCTGCCAGCGTTGCCTGATTTCGTTTGCGGGCCGTCATTCACGAGCTGGCAGCGAAGGGCTAGAATTTGTAGCGAGCGTTGCAGCTCGCCGACCACCATCTTTCGGTGCAGTGAGTGCTTCGACAAACTTGAAATGGGGACTGGAACAGGTTTGCTGAACGGCCAGCCAGCGTTGGCGCCGCGAACACGGCCGCCGACGCGATTCCAGCGAACGAAATGTGCCCCTGCGCGAAGCTTTGTCGAGACACGAGTGCCTGCCCGTTCCCATAGCCCGAAATGATCAATCATGTCACGACGTAGCCGAGCCCGCGAAGTGGTGCTGCAGGTACTGTATCAGGATGATTTAAATCCAGATCACGATCTGCACGAAACGGACGAGTTCCTGCGGAGTCGATTGCGTCACCAATCGGATTCGCTCGATTTCGCTTTCAACTTGCTGCGTGGCACCCGCCGCAATCGCCCGGAACTGGACGAGCTGTTGGTGGCGCGTGCCGACAACTGGAGTCTGCGGCGAATGGCGGCCACTGACCGTAACATTCTGCGTCTGGCCGCTTTCGAACTACTTTATACCGAGACCCCGGGGCGTGTCGTGATCAACGAGGCCGTGGAACTGGCCAAGCGTTTCGGTTCGAAACAATCGGCGCAATTCGTCAACGGCGTGCTCGACGGTTTGCTGCCAGGTAAAGGCGCGCCAGGTGAGCGGGCCCCTCGCCCCACAGAGAACCCGACCGGCGACGATGCCGCCGCTGAAGGAAAGTAGACATGGGTCTGTTTGACCGTTTCTCGAAAAAGGACTCGCCCGCAGCAACCGAAGCGGCCGGTGAAGCAACCAGCGACGCAAGCAACCCCGGAGGCACCAGCATCTTCGGTCGGGTGCGTGCCGGGCTTCGTCGCACCTCTCAGCTGTTGAACACCGACATCCGCGACCTCTTTAAACAAGACGGACAACTTGTCGACGACGAAATGCTCGATCGACTCTATGCAGGCTTGGTCAAGACCGACATGGGCGCCGCCTCCGCCCGA
>JAGQPK010000638.1 GCA_020426755.1 Planctomycetales bacterium | reverse complement strand
AGAGTGCAATGTGTGCCGACAGGTGTCGTCAAGGTGTTTTCTCAGATATGGCTGAAACGCGATTGTGAAATGGGAGTGCGGCGATGGTTTTGGAGTGCGATCGCGCAGCTATCGCTTTTGTTAAGTGCGGAACCGCTCGAGTCGTCTGATTCCGGCCATTCTTTGCGTGAAGCAAATTTGGCTGATGCAGCGATGAGAAAGCGATAGCTGCGCGATCGCACTCCCAACGAATCGCACTGGTGGTTGAGCGTACAGAGAAAAGATATAGAGAATTAATATCCCGAGCGGTGCGAAACACGTGACCGTGGAAGCGGCTCATGATACGCTACATACTATTCACCAGATTGGGGGCAAATCATGAGCTTTCGGCAATTTAAGCGACGCACCCGGCGCTTACGTCTATTCGAGTCGCTGGAGCACCGCCGCGTGCTGGTTGCGACGGCCGATCTTGATCTGGACGGCGACATAGATCTCATTAGCAACGGTGTCGCGTTCGAGAACATTGATGGAGCCGGCAATTTCGCGACCGTTCGCTTTGACGACACGGCGTGCGGCATCTGTGCGCTGGGCGATCTTGATGGTGACGGAGATCCCGATGTCGCGACGTCCGCTGGATGGTTCGAGAATCAGGCTGGCGCTTTCGATCGCTTTCACGCGGTTGCGGTGCCTGGCGAGTTCGACGCGGATCGGTTGCGAATCTCTGAAGTCAGCGATGAAGGCCCACTTGATGTGTTGGCATTCGATGGTTCACGTCTCGTTCAGTGGCACGTGAGTGATGGCCAAGGTGTGGTTGTACTTGACCAAGAGTTCGATGGACGTGTTGTCGATGCCGCTGACGTCAATCGCGACGGTTGGGTCGACGTGCTGACCGTATTGCCAAACCGTGAAGTGGCTTTGCAATGGCAAGTAAGTGCAGGGCAGTTTGAGCCGAGTTTGCTGACGGATTATGCTTCGATCGAGTTCTATACCTACTTTGTCGATGCGACGTTGGCAGACCTGAATGGTGACGGTTGGGTCGATATGCTGCTGCAGGAAAAATATGACATCGAATTCACCAGCGTTGCGGTGCGACTGAACGATCAAGGGCCAACGCCTAGTGGTGCCCCGTTTATCCCTGGTGGTTATCTTGATGCTCAATGCGGTTGGGACTTTTGTCGCTACGAAGTCGTCGATATGGATCGGGATGGCGACCTGGACGTGCTGGAAGTGAGGCATCCGTCATTTGAGGCGGGAGGTTCAATTCACGAAAACGACGGCACTGGCAAATTTCGGTTTCTTGCCAGTGGCCGAGCGAATGCTGGCGAGGGTGTTGTCGCCGCGGCTGACCTGAATGGCGATGGCGTCGTGGACTTTATTAATCCGAGCGGTGTCTGGCTGGATGGCGCGACGGATCAGTTCCACGTGCCTGATTCAACACCGCCACTACCAACACCTGGCCCCACGGTTTTTCTGACGCACGAGTTCGGGCAAATGGACCAGCGCGTGTATGAAATCGCTGACCTGAACGGCGATCAGGTGCCAGAACTCATCGAGACCAACGACGAATCCGCAGTTCGTATCTGGTCGGCAAACGGAAATTTACTCACGACCGTGCTGACGACTGGGCCTGGTGATGTCGCGGCTCCTGCCGGGAATGTGGCCGCCGAGGATCTGTCGGGAGACGGTTTGCCAGATTTGGTTTACGTCTTCGTGGGACGCATCTATTGGAAGGAGAACTTGGGCGACTTCAATTTTGGACCCGCCCGGCACCTGTTGACGGCCGAATCGATTCCGACACCCTGGGCGTTTGGTGACTTGAATGGTGACGGAACCATCGATGCCGCCGCCGTTATGACCGAACCCATGACGCGCGTAGTCATCGGAATGAGTGACGGTGCGGGCGGACACACAACACAGACCATCGATGTCACGCCGCTGGGACGCAAGGCGCTTTACGTCGAGATCGTCGACGTCGATGGTGATGGCGACAACGACATCTATCTCCTGACGACGGTGCGGGATTTGGGAACGAATGGTCAAGGCTTGCTCGAGCATCAGTGGCTGGAGAATTCGCAGGGCGAGTTTCAACCAATCCAGGTGATTCGCGCAGAGGATGTGAACTCCTACAACATGCAAGTCCGCGTCAGCGATGTGAATGGCGACGGCCGCCAGGATCTTGTGCTGGCCAATGGCTGGGGAGTGCGCTGGTATCCTGGCTTCTCAGGCGATCCACTCACGATCACGACTGAGTTCGAATCGTCGCCGTCCGACCAATCTCAGATCGAACTCGCGGATCTGAATGATGATGGACGGTTGGATTTGGTTACCACGTCTGCAGAACGCGTCTTTGCTTACTATGCTTTGGACGGTCAGGGAGCGTTTGGCGAAGCGCAACGTGTTGGCTTTGCCACGCGCGGCTACATTTTGGATGTCAGTGACTGGGACGCCGACGGTGACGTCGACATTGTCACAGTCGGCGATGGAGGACTCGTCACGCAATTCGAACAGCGGGTGACCGGTGACGTGAACAATGACGGTGTCTTTGACTCGTCTGATCTCGTGCTTATCTTCGCTGCCGGTCAATATGAAGACGGTATCTACCGCAATTCAACTTTTGAGACTGGCGACTTCGACGGCGATGGCGAGTTCAGCACTTCGGATTTGGTGTTTGCATTTCAAGCGGGCACGTACGTGGCTTAATCTGCAGTCGGAATAGGTGAACGTTGGTTAAGCAGCAGATAATCGCCAATACGACTGCATTGGGTTCAGGCACAGTGTGCACGGCCGTCGCTGCTCGCGGTTCTTGATCGTAGCCCCCATCGGCGAGCGCCGTGACGAGGTCTGCTGAAGTGAATTCGCCATCTCCGTTCCAATCGCCTGTTTGCCACGTCGCGTTCAGCAGGATGGAATCTTCGTATGTGCCAGCTTGGAACGCAGTAATCAGATCGGTTGTGTTAAACAAGCCATCCAGATTCGCGTCGCCGTAATAAGTTTTGCGCAGGTCACTTACCCAAAAATCACGGTCGTCGGCGTTAACCAAGCCATCCTGATTCAAATCGAAATCTGCCTCGCTGATACCGTCTCGCAGAGCAGCATTCAACGCGTCGATGTCATCAACATCCAACTCGCCGTTTTCCGAAACATCACCCGCTACGATTCGCAAGAGAGTCAGCGTGCCCAACGGCAGTTCATTCGGGAACGGATCAACGGTGATGCGTGAGATGGGAACGTGTGGATTCGATGGTGCATTAGTGGCAATGAATGTCAGTCCATCATCCGTTCCTGCATCATAGGGCAACAGTTCGATGACGCTTTTGCTGATCCACGTCGCGTCGGGCGACAGGTCGAACCCATGGATTCCCACGAACCAGTCAGGACTGGGCGCAATCATGGTGACTAGGGTCAGGAGTGAGTACTCCGAACTTGCCTGAAAGGTCGTGCTGGCCTTTCCTGGTGAATTGAATCCACCTGAGAAAAAAATCGGATTCGCCGAGTTGCCCGCGGTTACGGCCGCGTTGATCTCGCCCGCCAACGTTGACGTATTGCCCGTTTCCGCCATCGATTGGATACCCGGGCTCGCGAGTTGCCCTGGCTCCCAAGCTGAGAATTGCGCGTTATGTGTCGATCCGACGGGATTCGAAAAATGCGCTCCGGGAGGAGCTTGATGGGTGTTCGGTCCCCAGGTCATATCGAACGTTGCCCGGTAGGTGACTACTTCCGCGCTCGCGATCGCGGCCATTGATGACAGGACGACCAATGTCCCAAATAGAAAGCTTCCGTATCGATACATGCTGGTTCCTCCGTTCGCGTTGTTTTCTCAGG
>JAGQPK010000637.1 GCA_020426755.1 Planctomycetales bacterium | reverse complement strand
TTTCGCTCGTGGAAGACGCCTCACGGCAAACTGCGCACGATCAGCCGCACAACTTCTGAGGATTACCAACACTGGTCGGCGCCCGTTGCGCTCGAACCCAACTTTCCTGGCGAGCACCTCTACACGAGCTTGACGCATCCCTACTTTCGCGCGCCGCACATTTACATTGCGATGCCAACCCGCTTCCATCCAGACCGCGGCGAAAGCACGGACATCATGTTCATGACGGCGCGCGGCTCTAGCCGCTATGACCGCACGTTCCGCGAACCGCTAATCCGACCGGGCCTCGATCCGGCACGCTGGGGCAATCGGTCCAACTATGCTGCACTAAATGTGGTGCCTATGAGTGACACACAGATGTCATTCTACACAACGCCGTTCCGGCGGTGGAGTTTTCGAACCGATGGTTTTGCTGCCTTACACGCCGGAGCCGACGCCGGCGAATGGGTGAGTCATCGTCTGCGTTTCAAGGGGCAACGTTTAAGCCTAAACTGTGGCACTAGCGCCGGCGGATCAATCCAAGTTGAACTGCAGGATGCCGACGGCCAGCCAATACCTGGGTTCGCGCTGACCGACTGCCAACGCATCGTCGGCGATGCGATTGATATGCCCGTCACGTGGCGCGGCTCGGCAGACCTGCCATCGCTTGCTGGCAAAGTGGTAAAGCTACGCATGGTGCTGCTGGAGGCCGACCTGTTTGCGCTGCAGTTTGTGGCATAAGACACGTTTGGCATAAGCAGGACTCTAGTGCAGCGTTGCAGCTTAATCTTGGGCTAGGGACTTGTTCGCCGTAGCGCGCTAGCGTCGGTGTGAAGCGTCGGAAACCGCGACTTGCGCCTATCGGCGAACTACAAGACTAAGTTGTAACGCAGGACTAGGCATGATCCTCGCCAACTCGCCTTGGCGGCTGACAATAACATCCCGTGCGTCTGAACCGGCGCGTCGAGATTCACGCTGAAGTCGTGGCACTTACGAGAAGGATTGCACTCAACATGACCTTACCAACCGATTGCGTGATTAAACGGGCAACGTCGCACACCATCGATATCCGTTATCGCGCACCGATCAAATTCGGTGGTCGCGTGGTCACGGACGCGACACTTTTGGAAGTGGAAGTCGAAGTCGAAACACGCGACGGCCGACGTGGAGTTGGACACGGCTCCATGCCAATGGGCAATGTTTGGGCCTGGCCAAGCAGCACCTGCACGACTGACCAGACCTTGTCAGCCATGGTCGAGTATGGCCGGCAGTGTGTGCAGCTGGCTGGCACACAAGCCACGCAGGCAGGCCATCCGCTCCAGATAGTTTCCGAATTGGCGGAGACTCATTCCTCGGTCGCACAAGTAGCCGCAGAACAATTAGGATTGCCGGAGCCGATGCCGCGTCTGGCAATGCTGGTCGCGAGCAGTCCCCTGGAGGCTGCGATCTTCGACGCTCATGGCAAAGCGCTAGGTCAGAACGCCTATAATCTGCTCGGATCGGAATGGATCAGCGAAGATCTGTCGCGTTGGTTAGGTTCCACGTTCGCTGGAGAATATCTCGACCGCTACACGCGCCGAGTGCCACAACCGAGCATGCCGCTGTATCACTTGGTCGGTGCACTCGATCCATTGCATGACGGCGACGTGACGACCAAAATCGGTGACGGATTGCCGGAAACATTGACTGAGTGGATTGTCGCCGACGGGTTGACGCACATGAAGATCAAGCTCAATGGTGACGATCTGGATTGGGATGTGCGGCGCGTCGTCGATGTCGAGCGGATTGCAGCCGAAGTCCAACGTGCCCGTGGTTGTGAACAATGGTCGTACTCGCTGGACTTCAACGAGAAGTGCCAGAACGTCGAGTACGTGTTGGAGTTTCTGCAGCGTCTGCAAACGGATTCGTCGTCAGCTTATTCACGCGTGCAGTACATCGAGCAACCGACGCATCGTGATCTGGCCGCGCATCGGGAAAATCGCATGCATGCCGCTGCTCAGCTAAAGCCCGTTGTCATCGATGAATCGTTGGTTGATTTGGAGAGTCTGGAGCTCAGTCGCGAACTGGGCTACTCAGGCGTCGCCCTGAAAGCTTGCAAGGGACATAGCGAGGCGCTCTTGATGGGCGCCGCCGCACAGAAATATGGCCTGTTCCTTTGCGTGCAGGATCTGACCTGTCCCGGCGCTTCCTTTCTCCACTCGGCATCGCTTGCAGCACGCATTCCGACGGTCGCGGCGATCGAAGGCAACGGCCGACAGTATTGCCCGGCCGGCAACGTCGGTTGGGAGGAAGCCTACCCGACGATGTTCCAGATCACGACCGGCAGTGTGGGCACTGGTGTCCTAACGGAACCAGGGCTCGGTTTTCATGCCGTCTGAAGTTGACACTCCGGCCGGGAATTGCGACGATCTTGCTTGGTGCTCGTTTTGATTGACCGCGACAAGGATGTTGCTGATGCTCCGCCATGAATTCTACTGCCCCAATCGCATGCGCAATCTCGCCATGCTAGCGGCGACGCTCGTCTTTGCCGCCTCGTGCCAATCGCCTTACTATGCCGACCGCGGTGCGGCGGTCGGCGGTCTGACGGGTGCCGGCGTGGGTGCTGCTATCGGTCACGCTAGCGGTAACACGGGCGCCGGGGCACTGATCGGTTCCGCTGTTGGTGCGTTGGGCGGGGTTGCTGTTGGCAGCAGCATCGATCGGGCACAGGCCGAGAATCGTGCCTACATCGACCAACGGCTCGCCGAGCAACAGGCGAGTGCGGCGACGATTCCCGATGCGATATCGATGACGCGCGCGGGACTGAGTGACGAGGTGATTGAGAATCACTTTCGCACGAAGGGCTTGGCCCAGCCAGCGACTACGCAAGACCTGATTGCGATGAAGCAGTATGGTGTGAGTGATTCTGTCATTCGCGCAGTTCAAGAGATGGGTGCCGTGCCACCGCCACAATCAGTTGGCAGCCCCGTGGTCGTTGAAGAACATTACATCGAACGTCCCGTACCCGTCGTCCCCGTCTGGGGTCCTCGCTACGCTGATCCCTGGTGCGTACCGCCGCCGCGTTACGCACGTCGCGGCCATCCGGGCGTGAGTTGGGGCGTTAGTGTTAGTCGTTGAGCGAATGTTGCATATCGAACATTGGATGTTGAAGTGCGGGACTAGTTCGCCGAAAGGCGACAACCGCGGTTCTCGTGAGGATTTATGAATGCTGATTTCGGAGTTTTGATTTTGGATTGAGGATTTCGTTCCTCAATCTGAGTTCAGAGCCGCGACAGAACCGACGCTGCGCGTGGCGGCGAACTACACACGCCGGTTCCCAAGTTGATGGCACGCAGGATAGAATGTCGGCTCGTTTCGGCATTCGTCCCGTGACAGTCATCAACTAGACGGACTTTTGGCATGATTTCCTCTGAGTGTCCCACTCCGGAACCGCGTCAGCTTTCGCGTGGTGCCATGCTCTTTCGACAAATCGCGGCACTTGGGCTGTTCGTGCTTTGGATTGCAGCGCTGGCGATCGTGGCGCGGCTGGTGCGCAAGGAAGACTGGGATGTCGGCATGAAGGTCGGCATCTCATCGCTAGTGATTGCCGTGGCCTTACTAGTCAGCTTTTTATGGTTCGTTACGCTGGCGCCAGTTTCTCGTTCGTTGCGGTTGGGCGTCGGCGGTGTCTGTTTGGTCTTAGGAATTGTGCTCGCCAGCGTCCTGCGACTGGAAGGCGTCGACGGCAGTTTGACGCCCAAGTTTGCCTTGCGCTGGGCTCCCAAAGCAGATAGTCAACTTGCCGAGCCAGAGATTCAGCCGGGAGTCAGCCAAGTAGATCTTGCG
>JAGQPK010000636.1 GCA_020426755.1 Planctomycetales bacterium | reverse complement strand
ACATTCAACATTCAACATTCAACATTCAACATTCAACATTCAACATTCAACATTCAACATTCAACATTCGATATTCGATATTCGATATTCGATATTCGATATTCAACATTCCCTTCCCTCCTCACGCCCGATCGCGCAAGACGCCCCAAATTGGTTCGGCTTGATCTTCGACCAATTTTAGCGGCTGGCCGCGCAGTTGGATCTCCATGTCGTGGGCATCCAGCCCCAATTGGTTGAGAATGGTCGCCTGCAAATCGGCGATGTAGTGTGGTTCCTCGACGGCCCGGTAACCGACTTCATCGGTGGCCCCATGCACGATGCCACCTTGCACGCTGCCGCCAGACAACCATGAGGTGAAGCCGCGCGGATTGTGGTCACGGCCGGTGTCGTTCTGTGACCAGGGTGTGCGACCAAACTCACTCGTCCAGACCACGAGTGTTTCATCGAGCAAACCGCGTTGTTTCAAGTCAGCAATCAGCGCGGCGATCGGTTGGTCGACCTGCCGGCACAATGGTGCGTGTGTTTCGATGTCGCCGTGCGCGTCCCAGCCGCCGTTACCGCCTCCTGCGTGGCAAATCTGAATGAAGCGTACACCGTTCTCGACGAGGCGTCGCGCTAATAGCAACTTGCGGCCGAAGCTGTTTGTCGGCTCCTGATCGATGCCGTACAGATCTCGAGTGTGCCGCGATTCGCGCGACAGATCGACGATCTCCGGTGCCGCTAACTGCATACGGCCCGCCAACTCGTAGGCTCTTACCCGCGCAGCGATCGCATCATCCAAAGCGTAATCTCGTTCAAAATCTGCATTCAATTGCGACAGCAGCGCCACCTGCCGGTCGCGTTCAGTGCGACTTACGTCGTCCGGTAACTTCAGATTTGGAATCGGAGCAACTCCGTCTTGAAACGGCGTCGCCGCATGCACAGCGCCCAGATAGCCTCCCGTCAATTGAATCGGTGAAGAGGGCCTCCCTAGATTGACGAACGCCGGCAAGTTGTCGTTTTCGGAACCCAACGCGTGCGAAACCCAACTTCCCAGACAAGGATGTTCAAAAACTCGTCGACGATGTCCTGTGGCCATTTCAATGACGGCGGGAAAGTGATTGACTTCGTGGCAGTACATCGAACGAACAATCGCTAGCTCGTCGACCACGCCGCCCACATGCGGAAACCAATCGGAGACGGGAATGCCGGACTCACCGTAGCGCTTGAACGTGCGGTGGCAGGGAATCACGGGCCGCTGCATCTTGGCCTGGTTGTCACCGAAACCGACGGCGTCAATCAGCTTACCCGCCCAACGGTTGTCCTTGGGATCGAAGGTATCGATTTGACTGACACCGCCACACATGAACAGATAGATGACTGACTTGACCGAACGGCGCAATTGATGGTGCTCGTCGAGTTCACTCGACTGGCAAACCGCGCCCCTGCGGTCGTCGGCCACCAACAGCGAACTCAACGCGGTTCCCAGAAATCCACCGCTGGCGCGTCGCAGCATTTCGCGGCGGCTTAGCAGCGGTGCGTGTCCGACAGGAGTTCTCTCGTTCGCCAACCGTATCATTTCTCAATTCCTCTTTTGGCTGCAACCGACGAACGATTTCACTAGGCCATGACACCATAGCGTCACCGCTCGTACAAATCGTGTCAGCGAACGTACAAAAACTCATCCAGATTGAAGAGCACCAGACAAAACGGTGCGAACTGATTCGCGTCACCGTTCAAAAACTCCAGCGCAGCGTTCAATTCTGCGGAAGTCGGTGCTCGTCCCAACACGTATGCATAAGCTTGAGTGACCGCCTGCGCCAACTCGTCGGAGTTATTCGACATACACCGCTGGCTCAACTTCTCTGCGGCGTCAGTAGCAATTCGCGCATTGAGTAGTAACAGGCTTTGCGGCGCGGTCACGCTCTGTTGCCGCACCGGACACGGCAAGCGTCCGTCCTCGACATCAAACACGCGCAGGAATTCCGGCGTGACCTCACGGCTCGACTGAAAACCTCGTAGCAGATAAGCGCCGCGCCGCTTGGGCGCTGCACGAAAGTCATCACTCTCATTCGGTTGAAACGAGGGGCCGCCGATGGCCAGGTCCAGATCGCCCGCGGCCGCGTGCAACGTATCCCAAACGGTCTCCGCATCGAGCCGTTGCAGCGGAAATCGCCACAGCGTCTCGTTCGTTGGATCGCGTTGCACGTTTTCCACATCGACGTCATTGCCGGCCGAAGCGCGACGATACGCGGCCGATGTGACGATGCATCGATGAAGCCATTTCATGTCGTAGTCATGTGCGACAAACTCGGCCGCCAACCAATCTAACAACTCCGGGTGCGTGGGTTCCCCGCCCATATAGCCGAAATCGCTGGTGTTCGCCTGCAGACCAATTCCGAAGTGCCATTGCCACATGCGATTAACAGCAACTCGCGCAAACAGTGGATTCGCGGGACTTGTTAACCAATCAACGAATCCTTCTCGTAAGCCGTCCGCAAACAACTCCTCTGCCGGCAGATCGCAGAATGGGAAACCAGCGTCGACCGGACGATCTGTTTCCGGGCGGGCTGCGTCGCCGCTATTGAGAATGTATCGCGGGCGCTGCTTAAGAAACTCGTCTTCACGCACCGTCAAGAACACTGGCAACGTCGCCGGTCCTTTCAGCGCATCGATCCGACGTCGCTGCGCATCGTACTTCTCGATGACATCAGGCGGCATGATCTCCTTGAGCTTGGGTGAATCGATTCGCAGGATCGGATAATAGTCGTCGGCAATTTGCTGTTCGGCGCGTGAGCGCTGCTTTGCCGGCTTGCGAATCACCGCCTGTACATCCGGCGGCAGCATGTTTACACGCTCGTCATATAGGCGAGTATGGTATGGCTCGACCAACCGATCCAAATCGGCCTCTAATTGTTGCTTAGCCCGTTCGTGTTCCGCCAACTGCTCACCGTATTCCAGCATTTGCTGAGCGGTGGCTAAATTGACAGGTTCGAGCACCAGCGAGTCAAACAGCGACTTCATCGCATAGAAATCCCGTTGTTCAATCGGATCGTAAAAATGGTCATGACACTTTGCGCAACCAACCGTCATCCCCATAAAGGCCGATGAAATCGTTTCGACTGCGGCGATTCCGATGGACTCATCCGAGTTTGCTCGAGTGGTGGCACCGCGAGCCAAGAAGCCCAGTGCGAACGTGTCGTCGACGCGCAGGGATTTCGGCCGACGCTGCCCGGTTGCCGTCATAGAGGTCCGCTCGGAATCTCGCTGGCCGGTGATTTGAGCGCGCACGAAGTCGTCGTAGGGAATGCCCTGATTCAGCGCTGCCGTCACCCAGTCTCGCCATAGATAGAGCTGACTGGCCGCGGGTGCGCGCTCATCGACGTCCGCATAGCGCAATACGTCAAGCCAACGCCGCCCATAGCGCACACCATACTGGCGACTCGCTAACAAGCGATCCACCACGTGATCGAAAGCTTCCGCCGAATCGTCCGCAACAAAGTCCGCTTGTTCGGCAGGCGTCGGCGGCAGACCAATTAGATCAAGCGACACGCGGCGCAACCAGGTTAGTCGATCCGCTGCCGGTAAGGGCTCTACGTTTCGTTCGCGCTGCGCGTGACTCACGAACGCATCAATTGGATGCATCTCCGCCGCCACCCCTGGCACGGCAGGTTTCACGAGGGGGCGCAACGCCCAACTCAGATCATTGTCCTCATTGGCTTCACCGGCCGCTGCGCCGAGCGCACACAAGCCGAGCAGCAGCGCAGCCCCCACCGTATACCGGAGCCACGTTTGCGCCGCCCGGTCGATCCAGCGACGACAGTGCGCAACGA
>JAGQPK010000635.1 GCA_020426755.1 Planctomycetales bacterium | reverse complement strand
ATCCATCTCGCGTGAGAAACGTGGCGCCTTTCGGCGAACTAAGTAGGCATTCAAAATCCAACATTCAACGTTCACCGCAGGGCTCACATGTTCCGTTCCCGGTTTGTCCGTTACGCACTGCCCTTGACGGTCACAGTTGCCGCCCTGCTCGGGTTCGTCTACTGGCAGGCGGCGGAGAGCCGGCGATCGGAGCTTCAGCAGACCGAGGAGAAGTATGTCGCTCTCTTGAGCGAGGCGCTGGCCGACGACTTCTCGGCCATCATCACCGACCTCATGGTTCTGGAAAGCGTCGCCTTTCGTGCGGCCACGACTTCCATCGCGGCGACGACGACGGCGTCAGTCACCGCGACCGAGGGAACCGATGCGACAAGTGCGACTCCGCCGGATGCCCCCATCGGGATCTCACGACATCAATTGGCGGAAAGCTTTCGGCAGTTTGTCGAGAAGAAACGTGTCTACGATCAGATTCGCTTCCTCGATCTGTCGGGCATGGAAGTCGTGCGAGTGAACTACCAGGAACGAGACGGCAGCGGCGTGATCGTGGCCGACGACCAATTACAACAGAAGCAGGATCGGTATTATTTCCAAGCGGCGCTGCAGCTCAGGCCCGGTCAGGTGTTCGTTTCGCCGTTCGACCTCAACGTCGAAGATGGGCAGATTGAAATGCCGATCAAGCCAACGATTCGTTTCGCGATGCCGGTCGTCGATGCGCAAGGACGCAAGTCGGGCATCCTGGTCTTGAACTACCTTGGGCGCGAGATGCTCAACCGCTTCGCCCGCCTCGACGCTGACTCGCCAGGACACGCCATGCTGATCAATAGCGATGGCTACTGGCTGTACGATGCCGGGTCGTCACGTGAATGGGCATTCATGTATCCCGATCGACAGCAACTATCCGTTCCGGCCACTAACGGACAGCTCTGGCAGACGTTGGCGACTCAAGACAAAAACTCGATCTCGCTGCCTCAAGGAATGTTCACATTCACGTCGGTGCAGCCATTCCATTTTGATCACGACCTGAATGTCGCCACACTCGATTCCGCACAATCAACCGGTTTGGATCGGCGTTGGTATGTTGTCTCTTTCTTATCGAACGAAAGTCTGGCGGCTCATCTCGCCGCGCTACGCAACACGATGGCAACAGTCGCGATGCTGCTCATAACCGCCGTGCTAGGCGTCAGCGCGATCCTTTCCCGTTATGCAACCGAACGAGAAGAATCACGACGAGCGTTGCGGGTCAGCGAAAGTCGTTTTCGACAAATGGCCGATTCGATTGCGGAAGTCTTCTGGATGTCCAATGTCGATCGCGATCAGTTCATTTATGTCAGTCCGGCGTTTGGCAAGATCTGGGGCGTACCGCTCCAGAGTCCGGCTGACGCGTACACGCAGTGGCAGAACGCGATCCACGCCGATGACCGTGACACAGTTCTTCACGCCCGCAGGAACGCGATCGCAGCCGATGGGTTCAGTCTCCAATATCGAATTGTGCGTCCGGACGGTGCCCAACGTTGGATCTGGGACCAAGGTTTTGCCGTGCGTGACGAAGCCCAGCGAGTCACCGGTTTCGCTGGCATCGCTGAAGATATCACCGACCTCAAGGAAACTCAGATTCAATTGCTGCAGAACGAGCGATTGGCCGCTGTCGGTGAAGCGATCACCGGCTTGGCCCACGAAAGCCGTAATGCATTGCAGCGCAGCCAAAGCTGCCTAGAGATGTTGACAAAGCGAGTAGCCGATCGACCTGAAGCCGCTGACTTGCTGCAACGCACTCAGCTTGCCTTGCGTGACTTGCACTATCTTTACGAACACGTACGAAACTACGCCGCGCCACTGCAGCTGGATTTCGCCACTTGCGATCTGCAAGCAATCTGGCAGCAGACCTGCGACGACTTGAGTGAGCTAATTGCTTCGCGCGCTGCAAGGATCGAAACATGTTCGACGACGCGAGACTTTCAGGTGGTTGTTGATGCCACCGCTTTCCGCCAAGTCTTACGCAACATCATTGAAAACGCCTTGGCCGCCGACCTCGATGCATCTGCCGATCGCGATCACATCAAACTCGAAGTTACCTGGCGGGATGTCACGTTGGGCAATCGCGACGGAGTTGAGATTGCCGTCTGTGACAATGGCCCCGGTTTTCGCGACGGTAACTGTGACCGCATTTTCGAACCGTTCTTTACGACGAAGACGCGCGGCACCGGCCTCGGTATGGCCATCTCGCGACGCATCATCCTGGCACATGGCGGCAACATTTATGCGGAACCTGGCAACTGCGGCGGCTTGAGGGTAGTCGTTCAGTTGCCAAGAACGATGTAAGCTGAAAGCGTAGCAAGTCGCCCCGGCATCGCTGCCTCCCACCTGATATTGGTTAGAGATATGTCGAAGAACACTCAAGAAGGTCAATCCGAAGATCGCCACCTGCGTTTGGTCGTGGCCGATGATGAACAGGACATGCGAGACTACTTCGCCGACACGCTGCCCGACCTGGGGCATGAGGTAGTGGCAGTCGCCAAAACCGGCCACGAGCTACTAGAACTCTCCCGCCAATACCAACCCGATTTGATCATCACCGACATTCGCATGCCAGACGGCGACGGATTATCGGCGGCCAAACAGTACGCGCAAGAGCGTTTCACGCCTGTCATCCTCTTTACCGCATTTCACGACTCAAAGGTGCTTGAGGAAGCTAACGATTCGCACGTGTTCGCCTACTTGGTCAAACCGATCGATCGCGCACAGCTTGAATCAACTATCGCCATTGCCTGGCAACGCTACGAACAGTTTTCACGACTTAGGCAGGAAACGAACGACCTTCGCCAGGCGCTCGACGACCGCAAAGTGATCGAACGTGCCAAAGGCATTTTGATGAAGGAACGTCAACTTGACGAACAGGATGCGTTTCGCCGGCTACAGAAACTTGCGCGCGATGAGAACAAAAAGTTGGCCGAGGTTGCGCGGATGATCATTATCGCGTTCAAGGCATAGTGACGTTCAAGACGCAGTGACGTTCAAGACGCAGTGACGTTCAAGGCGCAGTGACGTTCAAGGCGCAGTGACGTTCACGAGCGTAGCGGCCATTCACCACATTTAGTTCGCCGCAACGCGATCGCAACGGTTAGTGTCTCGCTCCACCATCCAACTTGCGTGAGAACCGCGGCTAACGCCTTTCGGCGAACTGGCAGTCGCATGAGTTCATGCTTAGAGCATCAGGCCTAGCAAGGTTCGATCGTCCCAACGGCCCAACTGCTGTTGCCAGAGTTCCGCTATGCTCCGCTGCAATTCGCGCGAGTTTTCGACCAACTCTTCGAAAGCGGCATTCGCCATTAAGTCCGGCGCCGCACCAGAGTCATCGCTCGATTCTGCCAGCGCGGCGCGAAACTGCTCATCATGCATCGACCGCAAGAAGCGATCATATGTCGCCGCAACGGTGATCCATGCTCCACTATCATCTGGAACGATAGCGAGACGCTCAAGCGGCGTTAGACGCAGCGCCCAGACGAGCCAATCCACGGGATCATGCTGCGAGCAAGTGGATTCACCTAGCAATGTCATCAATCCCGCGTAGATCAACCGCCGGCTATGTAGCAGCTTCAATTGAAAGAGTCGCCAGGCACTCGGTTGGTCACGGCGGCGCCAAATCGCATCGTTGGCCAAACAGCGGTAATAGCGAATCAAGTCATTGCGCAGATAATCCCAACTCGGCACACTCGGCCATACATCGCCGCTCGCGTAACGCACCAAGCTACGATGTGCCAGATCGTTGAAGTCCTTCAATCCCCACACGGGCTGCGCATCTAACAACAGTTGAATACGGTGACCAAAA
>JAGQPK010000634.1 GCA_020426755.1 Planctomycetales bacterium | reverse complement strand
GCCGCGATCTGCAGATTTCTGCAGTCGCCGTCGCCCTCCGTTCGGCTGTCGATCGCTATTCGAACAACGCGACTGCCGAGCGACCAGTCCGTCTGGCTCACGCTCACGTGTTCCAACGCCCAAGCCGTTCGCAAATCGTGCCACGCGTCCCGCCGCAGCAATCGGCATCTGACTTGCAATGACTGGCCAAGCAACGAAGCTGCAACGCGACATGCGATCCATGCCTACTTCGGACCGGACACACGTAATCGACAGCGGACTCAAGGCGGAGATGAGGAAAGACGGAGGACTCGAAGATGAAACGAACGTTACTTGTCGTGATCGATGCCCTGGCCACGCGAATCGTGAAGCCGGCGATTGAGGCCGGGAAGCTGCCGACGTTCAAGCAACTGATCGAACGGGGCGCGATGCGGGATGAGTGCATCACGATTTTTCCTTCAATCACGCCTGCTGCAACCGCATCCATTATCACGGGTACCTACCCCAGCGAACATGGCGTCGCGGGAGCGTACTTCTATGATACCGACGATGACAAGGTCTATTACTTCGGAACCGATTTTTGGGCCGTACAGCGGCAGAGTTTTTCAACGTATTTCCAAGACTTCCTCCTATCGCTCAACGACCGCGTGCTCTGTGCTGACACACTCTTTCAAACCGCAGAGTCGTGTGGACTGCAGGCAGGCTGCATCAACTACATGATCTATCGCGGCAATCGAAAGCACACAGTCGACATGCCGTGGTTGATGAAACTTTGGCCAGGGATTCCATTTTCTAGCGAGATCTCCGGACCCGCGTTACTTTACGAGGGCGACTTTGTCGCGGACGCGATCGGGGCAGACGTCGAGCGACTCGCAGGTGACGGCGGGATGCTGCGGCGATTCGGCTTTCAAGATGAAACGACTGCTCAGATCCTAAATACAATCGCCAAAGCTGACGCGTGGCCCGACTTCACGCTCGCTTACTTCCCCGACAACGACTTCGATAGTCATGACCAAGGCCCCGCCGCAGCGCTCGCCACCGTACAGAAGGTTGACGCGAAACTGGCAGAGCTCTTCGAGATCTGCGGCGGCATCGATAAATTCCTGGAGACGCATGCCATTTTGATTGTCGGCGATCACTCGCAAAGCGATCTAATCGCAGATCGTGACGCGTGCGGAATTGAGATCGACAAAACGCTCCCGGACTGTGACATCGTGGATGCCGGTGCCGACTGGACTGACACATCGCAACTGATGGCCTGCCCGAACATGCGCGCCTGCCAGTTCTATCTACGCCGAGGGCATCAAACGGAGAGGAGCCAAATCGTCAACCAACTGCTCAGCGATCCGCGTGTTGATCAGGTTATCTGGCGTGAGCCTCGCCTCAACTCGACGGAATCCGCATTCGTCGTGGCGACCGCGGATCGAGGCGAATTGCTATTTAGCCGTGTAGCTGACGCGTCGCATTCCCGTCATCATCATGCGCGAGATGACTTCGGCAACACCTGGGAAGTATCCGGCGATCTTTCCGCGGTCGATGCATCGGTGGAACAAGGGCACATCGCTTACCGCGACTATCCGAATGCGTTAGAACGGATTGCGACGTCATTTCACGTTCCAACAAGCGGCGATCTTTGGGCGACAGCGCGACCTGGGCACGAGTTCAAGCTGGCGGATACGAAGCTAAACGAGGCGGGGTCGCATGGTTCGCTCCATGCATTGGATTCGTTGGCACCTCTGATCGTCGCAGGGTTGCCAACTGGCGTTGAGGTACCGGAGAAAGTCCGCACCGTCGACATCGTGCCGCTTTGCGAAAAAATCCTGGGGATGGATCGCTCAACTCAGCAGCGATCAAACCGTTGCGCCTAGAGCCGTTGCGTTTAGGCAGTGTGTGATCGTCGTTCCAATTCAATTCATCGGTGGCCGGTTTAATTCGCGTTCCGGCTTTTTCACGGCTCGTTCTCCGGCCCCACAATCACCGTGGCATGGGATGTGATGGGGTAGTTTTCGAGCACCTGACGCACATCAGCGAGCGTAACTCGTTGATAGGCGGCTAGTCGTTCTTGAATGGTCTGGTAGGTACCGCGTTGCAACCAGCCGTTGCCGATGGAGAACAACCGGTTGCCAGGACGCTCACTTTGTCGCACTAGGTGCGAACAGATCTTGCTCTTGGCGAGTTCCAATTCATCCTCGGTAACGCCGCTCGTTTGTACCATCTGCTGGACATTACTCATCCGTTCTAGATTTTCGCGAGTTTGTTCGGGGGCGCAGCAGAGAAAACCCATTAGAATCCCGGCCCCTTGAAACTCGTAGGGAGCGATCCCAGCGAACTCAGCCAATCCCGTGTCGACAAGTTCCCAATAAAGTCGACTGCCGCTATCGTCTCCCACGATTGCACACAGGAGTCTCGCAGCATGCCGGTCAATATCTGCGGCGGCAGGTCCGGCAGTAATCTGAATGGCGTACTGTTGGGTTGCTATCTCTTTGTGGATGACATGCATGCCGCAATGTCCTTGCGCGTTCCGCACATCGCGTTTCGTCTCGACTCGTGGCCACAACCCGCAAGCTTCCTGCGCCTGCTGAATCAGCGCATCGAAGTCGACTCGACCAGAAGCCACAAGCGTGATGTTCGTGGGGCTGTAGCGCCGAGTAAAATACTCGCGCATCGCCTCGGCTGTTAGTGCCGACACGCTGGATGTGGTGCCCAGCACGCTGTTGCCGAGCGGATGATCCTGGAAGTAAGCGGCCATGCATTTTTCGTGTGCACCAAAAGGCGGCTGATCGTCGTACTTGAGGATCTCTTCGAGAATGACCTGTTTTTCGGTTTCGAAGTCTTCTTCACGTAGCGAAGGCCGCATGATGTCGGCGAGCAGGTCGAGCGTCGCGTGCTGATACTCAGGCAAGACACTTGCGTAGTAGACGGTATGCTCTTCGCTCGTGAAGGCATTCGACTGCGATCCCAATTCGTCGAGTTCGCGATTCACGTCTTCGGCGGAACGGCGCGGCGTGCCTTTGAAGACCATGTGTTCCAGAAAGTGGCTGACACCGGCCAGTTCGGGCGTCTCGTCGCGCGAACCCGTGTTGACGAAGAAGCCCAACGACATGGAATATGCGCGAGGGTTGCATTCGGCCACAATCTGCAGGCCATTGGGCAAGGTGTGCTCACGAAACTCCAAGTTGAACCTCCAGCGGTTTTTCGCCTAAAGTCACGACACAAAAATCTTGAGGCGGGTTGCGTCGCAAATAATCGTTGATCGTGTCACACGAGAGAGCATCGATGCGTGAACTCACTTCGTCCATCGTCAGCACGCGGCCTAAGTGATACCAATCACTGGCCATCGCGTAGCTGCGCGATGCACTTGATTCTTGCTGCATGATGAGTGAGCTTTTGATGCGCGCCTTGAGCCGCTGTAACTCAGCCGGTTCGACGCCGTCTGGTAGGCGTCGCAATTCGGCCAACAGCACATCGAGCGTCTCTTGGGATCGCTCTGTACTCGTGCCCGCATAGCAGAGGACGCTACCTTGATCGCGCAGCGAGTGACAGGACGCATAGACGGTGTAACAGAGTCCGCGCTTCTCACGCACCTCGGTGAATAGTCGCGAGCTCATGCCATCGCTGAGAATACCGACGGCGCCGCGTGCCTGAAAATAATCGGGATGAGCATACGGAACGCTCGGATAGGCCACGGCGATCTGCGTTTGGCTGGAGTCGAATTCGATATACTCGTAGCCGCCCAAGGGCGAGGTCGTGGTCAACGGTTCGCGCGGCACTGCCGACCAATCATCAAACAGTTCGGTCACTTGTTCCAGCAATCGCGGCCAATCAAGCTTACCGGCGACGCTGAGGATC
>JAGQPK010000633.1 GCA_020426755.1 Planctomycetales bacterium | reverse complement strand
CGATGTGCCACCCAGCAAGAACCCATTTGCAACGTCGACCGAAGCATTGGCGATGGAGTCGTTGGAAGCCGCCGAGCATGCGCTGGAAGGCGAACTGCAGACGACATAGCGATTCGGGAAGACTTGCATCTGCGTCTCGCCACTTGCCAAGAATCGCGTTTGCGTGGTGAGAACCGACGCGAACGCGATGCGGCGAACTCATGTCGTGAAGTGGCAAATGTCTTCGTTCGCCGGGAGGCACCAACCGCGGTTCGTGTTACGAACGGAAACGCGGAAGCGGGCCGAACCGACGGCGTTAGTTGCGACCAGCCACTAGCGTCCCGTACCATCGCTACCTGATGATGTTGGTTAACTCTTCCAGCATCGCGTCGCTGACGGTAACCGTACGAGCGTTGGCGGCAAAGCCACGCTGCGCCACGATGAGGCGAGTGAATTCGAACGCGATGTCGACATTCGACGTTTCCAACGCTCCACCACGGATTTCTCCACGACTGCCGGTACCGGCAAGTCCAATCTCGGGTTCGCCCGAGTTGAGTGTGCGTTCATAAAGGCTGCCACCCACGGCCATCAAGCCTTTCACGTTCGAAAATCCAGCGATCGCCAATTGAGCAATCGCGAAGACAACACCATTGGACGCAATTCCTTGTACCTGTCCATCCGCTTCAACGTTGACGGACACAAGTGTGCCCGGTTCCGTGCCGTTTTGCGTCCAGCGTATGTCCGAATCGGACTCGTAATGCGTCAAGGCCTCCAACGAGGACGATCCGCCGAATGAGAAACGAACGGATTGCGGCGAGGCGATACCGCTGAAGGCAAACGTTAGCACCGGACTGCTTGTTGTGCTGAGAGTACCATCATCGTTGAACGTGATCTCTGAGATTTCATCCTCCAGCACGACGCCGTCCGAGATGGACATGTCGGCGTTCATCTTCCAAACATCGTTATCCGTCTTGGTGAACGTCAAACTGACTTCATGTCCTCCACCGCGTTGATCGAACACCGTGATGGGTACAGAGAACGAATCGGACCACTGCCCTTTGATCGACTCCTGAATGTTCTGCAGGCTGTAGTCGAACTGACCTTGGTCGAGAATTGTCATCGAGAAGACAGAGGGACCAACTTCATCCGCCGTCATCACGATGTTGCCGTCTTTGAAGGTCGTGGTCACACCGTCGTAAAGCCCGTCGAGGAACGTAACGAGGTCGCCGAGCGTCGTCGTGTCAGTTACGTCCATGTAGTCGTTGACGGCTGTACCGTCGACATTGACTCCATTGATCTGGATGGTATCTCCCGTCTGATACGGGATGTTGATCCCTGTCAGCTCATTCAGCAATGTCAGCTCATCCGCTTTGCCAGAACTCGTGCGGAAGGGCGTGTTGCTGACCTTCACGGTACTTAGCGGCTCACTGAGTTGAGCGCTGAGATTGCCTGTTAGCGTGACTTCATTGGTTGCCACGCCGGGCAAGGACGCTCCCAGCGGGACGCGAATCAGATCTTCACCCGGAATCTGAAAGGCGGGGTTAATCCCATCTGGCTCACCGACACCGGGCAGTCGTTTGACGCGGTAGCCTCCTGGTGCGACCAGCACGCCTTCATTATCCAGCGAGAACATTCCAGATCGCGTGTAAAACTCTTGCAAGCCATCAGTGACCACAAAAAACCCTGGCCCGTCCATCGCCAAGTCGAATTGCTCGCCAGTGTTTTCCAAGCTGCCCTGACTGAACTTCCGGTCAGTTTGCGCAATCTTCACACCTAAGCCAATTTGATTCGGGTTCGTACCACCACGATTCCCTTCGTTCGCGCTGGTGGCCGGCTGAATCGTCTCATACATCAAGTCGGCGAAGATCGCCCGCTGCGCCTTGAAGGCCGTCGTATTGACATTCGAAATATTCGAGCCGACGACCTCCAACAAGCGTTGGTGAGCCAGCAGTCCAGAAACACCCGTCAGCAGAGCATTTGGCATGGAAACGTTCCCTCGTTCGATTATGTTCGTGCGGCGAGCGCCCGAATCACGTGTTGTTCAGAATGCTCATTGCCCAATTCGAATTCGTCGCAGTATCATGTTTTCGATGTCAGCATCCGTGGCGCCGACATCGTCGGCGATGATGCCACGCATCCGCCGGAAGTCCAGAGTTGGATCGGCTAGTTCAGAGCCCCCGATGGCGTCAATGTTTGAGATCGTGTCTCGAGTTCGTCGCAACGCTGTGCCGTCGATCCGTGCTTGATTGATTATCGAATCGAGATTCGACATTGCATCACGACTTCGTCGCAATAAAGTGTCATCTACAATCTCGTCCGTAGTGGTCTCACTCAATCTGATGCTCCCACCGCGAGTTCGTCGCAGTGTACCATTAGCATCGAGATTGGCTTCAACGGGTGTCTGGGGCGTCTTGGATGGAACGAATTCGTTATCTTGAACTCCATCAGTGTTCCCTTTTCCACCGTCAGTGTTGTTTGAGCTGTCATTGGTCGTGTTGCCTGTGTCAGAGTTCCCGCTGGAGCCGGTGCTACTACCTACTCCCGTCGTGCCGGAGGCCGCAATACTCAACACTTGCGAGAGCTCAATTGAATCCTCACCGATCTTGAAGCGAACGGATTTGTCCTCCACTGTGACGGATTCAACAACACCAGTACGAGTCACCGGAAGTCCCACCGCGGTCTTTCCTTGGTAGGTGACCTGTTTGCCGACCAGACTTGCTGACTGCGAAACCTGTTGAAACATAAACGAATCGGACTGCAGCTTCGTTTGCTCTGCAATATTCGTATTCAACTTCTCGATGCCTTCGAGTGACGAAAACTGCGCCAACTGCGAGAGAAAATCCTCCTGCTGCATCGGTGAGAGTGGATCCTGATGCTGCAGTTGAGTGACCAACAGATGCAGGAACTGATCCTTCGAATCCTTCGCAGTCGGTGTGCTGGCTATTTCCATTAAGCTGTCCTTCTACCCGAAGTTCCCACGCCAAAACCGACTGGACTAAAGCCGCAAGTCAATTCCACCGTTTCCACCTGAAACAGTAACGGGGGAGGCCACCGAACCGCGTGGAGGCCGACGTCGTTGGGCACCACCGATTCCCCGCAAATGACCGTCACGCGAGGAATCCGACTCGGCATCGCGACGAGTGTGATTTCGAGTGGAGCCATCGAAGTCGTATTGCACCTGAAAGTTCGTCACGTTAACGCCGGCATCTTCTAGAGTTTGTTTGAGTGTTGACAGTTGACTGTCAACGAGTGCCGCAGTTGCTTCGCGATTGGCCGAAATTCTGGCGGTCACGCCGCGATCCGTCTCCGTTAATTCAACCGACATCCGTCCGAGTTCAGGTGGATCGAGATCGATTTCAATTCGTGCCGGTGGTTGACCGGTCTGCTCCCGCACCATTTTGAACGACTCGGATATTTGCATGGCAATGTCCACTTGCCCTGGACGCGTGACGCCTCCGACACGTCCGTCGGTTGACGTCGTCGCGCCGGCGTCGACCGACTGATTTGAATAGGTCGAATCGAGCTCCATGCCGCCCGCATCGACATCAACGTCCGGGGTTTCGCCATCGGGTGACTCATGGCGGTTGGGTCCTAGCTCCATCCGCGGCTCGATGCGGCCGCGGGCCTCACGCAGGTTGAACCGCGGCTTCGTGTCAGTCGACGAAACCTCCGCGTCGACGGCATCCTCAGTTGCTTCACTTTGATTTTCCGCCGACTCACGACGCGATTCAAACCGGCTGCGAAATGGCATGTCCTGTGGCTGATTCTCCGCTGGCTGCGTCACCGGCGATTCGTTCGCCTCCGACGACTGTTCCACAACATCCACCGTCGTGTCGGCCGGCTCTGTCGCG
>JAGQPK010000632.1 GCA_020426755.1 Planctomycetales bacterium | reverse complement strand
ATTGTCTGGCAAGCAGATCGCGATGGCAGTGGCATCCCGCTGCCGGATCAAGTTGATGCGTCGCGATTGAAGCTCTACACGCGCGAAGGAGCTCCGGCGTTTCGCGAATGGTTGACGATCGATCACGCCGTCGCCGGAAATCGTTCCGGTGTGCAGCCGGTGCTGGTGCAGGATCTGAATGACGACGGGTTGTCAGAGATCGTGTTGGTCGGCGCGAACGAGCTGATGTGGAATAAAGGTGATGGTACGTTCGACACAGCGACGGTGTGCGATCAGCTAGACGCTGGTTTTGAAGTGGGCTTAATCGCCGACGTGACAGGCGATGCGGTGCTCGATTTGGTGCGACCTGGGGCTGCGGGGGATTTGTTGCTGTATGTGGGAAATGGCACGGGCCGGTTTTCAACTCCGCCGCTTGGACGTGCTCAAGGTGGTGGCCCGTTGCGGCAACCTCAAGTGCTGGCGGCCGGCGATATCGATCGGGACGGGGATCTCGATCTGTGGATTGGCCAGTACAAGATTTCGTATCAAAACGGCCAGATGCCGCAACCTTACTACGACGCGAACGACGGCTACCCGGCCTATTTGTTGATCAACGAGGGCAACGGTCGCTTCACACCTTCGACGGAACAGGCCGGTTTGGGCGAGAAGCAATACCGGCGCTCGTACGGCGGTGCGTTTGTCGACCTCGATGAAGATGGCGACTTGGATCTGGTCGTCGTCAGTGATTTTGCCGGCGTCGATGTGTATGACAATGACGGGAAGGGCTACTTCACCGACGTTACACAGCAGAAAGTTGATGAGCGACATCTGTTCGGCATGTCGGTTACATTCGGCGACTACAACGTGGATGGCAAACTGGATTTCTTTGCGACCGGCATGGCATCGACCACCGCACGTCGGCTTGAATACCTCAAGCTCGGTCGCAGTGATCGCGCGGACGTGCACATGATGCGCTCACGCATGGGGTACGGCAATCGGATGTTTCTGGCGGGCGAGCAGGGCTTTGCCGAACCTCCGTTTAAAGATCAAGTTGCGCGAACGGGCTGGACATGGGGCGCGACCAGCTTTGACTTCGACAACGATCGTTTTGCTGACATCTTTGTGGCCAATGGACATTCGAGCGGCAGGTCGACCAAAGACCATTGTTCGCACTTCTGGTGTCACGACATCTATGACGGGCAGTCGGAACCGAATCGCGAAGTGTTGGAAGTTTTCAACGATGTGATGCAGGGTTACTTCAACCGATCCGAATCGTGGGATGGTTATCAGAAGAATGCTCTGTTGGTTAATCTGCGCGGCGAGCAATTCGTGAACCTGAGCTTCCTGATGGGCGTCGGCCACGAGTTCGACGGGCGCGCCGCAATCAGCGATGACTTGGATGGTGATGGCCGGCTGGATCTAATTGTTGTCGAAGATCAATGGAAGGATGGGCAGCGTCTGCACGTTTACCGTAATGAGCTAGAGACCGGACATCACTGGATTGGCGTGCACTTGGCCGATGTGCCTGGGGCCAACTCGCCGCTCGGTTGTCGCGTTGTGCTGGTCGAAACGAGCGGGCAGCGGCGCATCGCCTGTGTAACCGCCGGTGATTCCATTCACGCGCAACACGCGACGACGGTTCATTTTGGTCTAGGCGAACAGACGGAGATTCAATCGCTCGAAGTCATCTTGCCCTCGGGCGAAACAGTGGCTGTCGAGAATCCGCGTGTCGACGCCTATCAACGCGTCGAGATCAAGTAGCTCTGACGCAATCGCCCTAGTTCGGACGTGTCGGGGACCGAGAGATACGCGCTCAGCACATTACCGGCTCGGTCAGTAACCAGCGTGCAGGGAAGCGATTGCGTGTTCAATAGACGTTCAATCGCCTGGGTCACCTGTTGGCGTCCGACGTCGTCGAGATGGGTCAACAGTGCGTACGCCGGTTGACTCTCTGTTGCGAACGCGGACAATTCTGCGGGCGTTTCCAGTGAGTCGACAGGTACGCCGAAGAATTGGACGTGATTGCCCGTTCGATCACGAGTTGCCTTTAAGCGCGGCTGGAGGCGATGACACGCTTCACACCAAGTCGCAGTTGTCGTGAAGCACAGCAGGTCCGTCGAATCGGCGAGCGCGGTGTTTCCCAGCAATCTCGCGACATCCAATTTGATTGCAATCGGTAACTCACGCCCGTCGCCGTATTCGATTGTTGTTGTGACACGCTGTTGACTGCGCTGGCGGGGTTTGTACGTTAGCTGCTCAAAGTGTTCTCCGTGCGGCGCGGTCTCGCTGGCTTCAAAAGCTTCGATCAACTGATCCGTCGCAACGTTTGCTAGTTGCGTGGTCCGTCCCGACGGCCAAAGAATCTCGAGCATATCAATCTGATGTGCGGTGCCGAGTCCAATCAACTCCGTGCCCGAGTTCTGTGCTGCAAAGCCCTCGCCACAGTTGTGCACGCGTAAGATGGATCGCGGTCCGCACGTTAAGCGAATTCGCGCGCCGATGCCGTCGCGATTGCTGAGATTCATGGCGGGCTGGCTGCTGTGATGAGCGCCGTGCAGACGAATCGCAATGAAGTGTTGTGACGATGCTGAGTGGGCGATACTGGGTTGCGGCAGTTCGGCGATCTTGTTGCGGTAAACGTTGAGCAACGGAAAATCGGCGTTCACCATGGCGATGTCGACTGCGCCGTCGTGGTCAAAGTCCCAGCGCACCCACACGCGGCTATCCGCGATATTATCGAGTCCTGACAAGGCCGACGCGTTCTCGAAGTTCGTCCCGTTGTGATTCAGGAAGAATGAATTTCGTTCGTGCCCGCTGAAGGAATGCCACCGTGTGCGATCGCTATCTTCGGTGCCTTTGACGTAGCGACTGTCGATGTCTGGACGTTGCTGTTGCGTGAAGGGGTCCTGCGCCCATTCGCTGCTCTTGCGAAAGGTGTCGGTCGCCTGTGTGCGATCGGTGCGCACGACCGTGCGCCAGAAGTTGCTTCACAAGTCGACTTCGGTTTCGAACTCGGACGGGACCGAATAATAGCCGTTGGGAACAAACAGATCGAGAAAGCCGTCGTTATTCGCGTCTAAGAACTGGGCTCCCCAGGACCAACCAGTACGCGCGACTTGAAGCGCGGGAGGTGCGAGTCCCGACACGAGCGAAAACTTGTTTCCATCGTAGCGGTACAAGTAATTGCCATCGGCCAGTTGAGCGATCCGCGGATCGAGGTTCTCCACCTGTGTCGTGATGCGCTGTCCGGCCTTGCTGAACATGTTGCTGACGTACAGGTCGAACTGCCCATCGTTGTCATAGTCACCCCACGTGGCGCCCATGGCAAATCCCAGGTGGTCGAAACCGAGTTCGGTTGTTACGTCATGAAACCCGTCCGCACCGTCGTTACGCAAGAGATTGTCCGGCGCAAAATCATTCGCTACGTAGAGATCGGCGTCCCCATCCTGATCGAAGTCGTTCCAGCTCGCTTGAAACGAGTTGCGCCATACAGCTAACTCGCCGTTGTTTGGTGCGAGCTCAAAACGTCCGCCGCCGACATTGGTCAGCAAGATGTTGGGCGGCCCGACTTGATTGATATACGAGTGCGCCTCGGCGCGGAACCGACGCTTGAGTTCGGCGGAGTGCGCCGCGGTCAGCGTTTTGTGAATGCGATGTTCGGGGTGTGACAAGTCAGCGTCAATCCGGCGACTGATGTCGTCTTGGTGATAGGTGGCAAAGTACACGTCTAGCAGGCCATCGCCGTTGTAATCGGTTACAGACACGGAAGAGACTTCGAACGGCAGTGGAAACGCGATATGTGATGTACTGCGGTCGACGAATTTGCCGTTCTCGTTGACCAAGTACATGCTG